>CAZCVS010000185.1:0-6500 GCA_964501845.1 uncultured Iamiaceae bacterium | reverse complement strand
CCTGCCGTGACCAGGGCGCCGCCGACGGCGGTCCGGGTCAGGAAGGTCCGGCGGCTGGTGGCAGTGGCCGAGTCGATCGACTGGTCGGTCTGCACGCGGGTTCCTCCTGGGGAAGTTGGTTCGTGGCGCCCGGGGCGCCGAGACGGGTGGCACGCACGAGATGCCTCAGGGAAGTGTGCCGATTCCAGAGGGGTCACGTCCAAGCGAGCGGGCCGGCGAGCAGGTTAGAACGAGATGGCGGACAGATCGGGGAACCACTTCTCGGCCCGCCGCAGCGTGTCCGCCCACCGCTCGCGATCGAAGGCTCCGACCGGCTCCACCACCTCGGCGGGGTTCCAGGAGGCTTCGATCGCGTCGTCGTCGGGCCAGGCGCCGATGGCGAGGCCGGCGGCGTAGGCCGCCCCGAGCGTGGTGGCCTCCCGCTCCGGTGAGACCTCGACCCGGCGCTGGGTGGCGTCGGCCAGCGCCTGGAGGAACGTCGGGTTGGCGGACATCCCGCCGTCGACCCGCAGGACCGGGATGGCCAGGCCGCTGTCGGTCTCGGCGGCATCGACCAGGTCGGCCGCCCGCTGGGCCACGCCCTCGAGCACCGCCCGGACGATCTGGGGACGCCCGCTGCCCCGGGTGAGGCCCAGCAGCGCGCCCCGGGCGCCGTAGTCCCAGGTGGGGGCGCCCAGACCGAGCAGGGCGGGCACGTAGGCCACACCGTCGGTGGTGTCGCACTGCGACGCCACCGCGTGGGAGTCGGCGGCGTCGGCGATGATCTGGAGGTCGTCGCGCAGCCATTCGACGTTCGTGCCCGCGGCGAGCATCACCGCCTCCAGCCCCCAGCGGCGGGTGCCGTCGACGCTGCGGGTCACGATGGGGAACGTGCCGCCCGTGCCCTGCGTCTCGAACCGGGGACGGTCGTCGAGGCACAGGTCGAGCATGCCACCGGTGCCGAACGTTATCTTGGCCTGCCCGGGCCGGACGCAGCCCTGGCCGAGCAGTGAGGCCTGCTGGTCGCCCAAGATGCCGGTCAGCGGCGGTGCACCGGGCAGGGCGGTGGCGTCGCCGATGATGCCGATGGAGTCGACGACGGTGGGCATCGCGGCGGCCGGGACGTGCAGCAGCTCCAACACCCGTTCGTCCCACTGGGACTGGTCGGCGGTGAGCATCCCGTAGAGGGCCGCGTTCGAGGTGTCGGTGACGTGCACGGCGCCTTGCGTGAGGGTCCATGCCACCCAGCTGTCGACGGTGCCGACGCAGAGGTCCCGGGTGCCGTCGGGGTCGGCCTCCTTCACGAGGTGGGCCGCTTTGGTCGCCACGAGGTTGGGTGCCACGCGCAGCCCCTCGCCCGCCAGGATGAGGCAGTCGACGACAGTACGGAGGTCCTGCCAGCCGAGCCCCGGTCCGACGGGCTCGCCGGTGGCCCGGTCCCACACGACCGTGGACGCCCGCTGGTTGGCGATGCCGACCGCGTCGACCGTCCCGGCTTCGGCGGCGGCCTGTCCGGCCACGGCGAGGACGGCCTCGGCCATGCGCTCGGCGTCGAACTCCACGAGGCCCGGAGCCGGCGACGACGGCAACACCTCCTGGTGGTGCGCGTGGGTGACCCCGTCCTCCGGGGTGACCACCGCAGCACGCACCCCACTGGTGCCGACGTCGATCACGAGCACCTTCATCCCCGTACCTCCTTGCGCTTGCGGCCCCCGAAGCTGGCACCCATCGTGCCGAGGCACGCGGCGAGCAGGCCGATGAACACGATCCCGAAGATGCTGACGGCGGCACCCCGGTCGAGCCGGCCGAGCACCGCCACCACCTGTACCGGGACGAAGGCCGCCAGCGCGGCGAGCGCGCCGTGCTTGGCGAGCTGGCCCGGAGCCTCCCGTCCGGCGAGCCAGCCGGCGAGGCCGAACCCGGCGAAGACCACCAGGAACGTCAGGGCGATGGCGCCCTGCGGCTTGGGGGTCTGGTCGGCGAAGACGGCGTTGGCGAACGCCGCCGGCATGGCCAAGATCAGGCCGGTCGCCGCGCCGCGGGCGATGACGAGCCCCGAGAGGCGGTCGGCCGGGCCGCTCATCCGGCGTCGGGCCAGGCCTGGCCGCCGAACGGGTCGGGGAGGCCGAGCTTGCCGGGGTTGCAGATGCCGTGGGGGTCCAGCGCGGCCTTGACCGAGGCCAGCACGTCGAGCTCCTCGCCGAGCACCTCGGGCACGAAGCGGGCCCGGTTGAGGCCGACGGCGTGGTGGTGGCTGAGCGAACCGCCGTTGGCCAGCACGGCCCGCGTGCCGGCGTCCCAGGCGGCGATGTAGTACGCCTCGCGCTCGTCGGGCTCCACCTGGGCGGCGAAGGTGAAGTACAGGCAGGCGCCGGTCACGTAGGAGTGCGACTGGTGCGCGGACGCCGCGAGCGTCCCCGGCACCGCGCTGATGGCCGCGGTGGCCGCCTCGTAGATGGCGTCGAGGCGCGACCACGGCGCCGAGATCTCCATGGTGTCGACCACGTAGCCCTTCGAGATCAGGGCCTCCAGGGCATCGACGTTGTTGCGGTGGCCGAACCACTGCTCCACCAGCGCCTCGTCGAGCGGCCGGGCGCCGGCGCACTCCTCGGCCACCACCGCGAAGGCGGCCGCGAGCATGGTCTCGTCGCCCTCGTCGTAGGCGAGCAGGACGTTGTCGGTGAGCTCGGTCCCGAAGTTCCGATTCGACTCGATGCCGTCGTAGAGCCGGAGCACGGCGACCGGGGCGCCCCGCTGGATGATGCGGCGCATGGCGTCGAGCGCAGCGGAGAACGTGGGGAAGGACCAGGCACCCTGGGTGGTGTGGTGCGGCTTCGGCCACGCCTGCAGCCAGGCCCGAGTGATGACGCCCAGCGTGCCCTCGGCGCCGACGAACAGGTGGGTCAGGTCCGGCCCGACCGCCTGGCGGGGCTGCCCGCCGGTGCGCACCACGGTGCCGTCGGCGAGCACGACCTCCAGCCCGACCACGATGTCCTCGATCTTCCCGTAGCGGTTGGAGAGCTGTCCGGCGCCCTTGCACGCCAGCCACCCGCCGACGGTGGACAGCGCCATCGACTGCGGCCAGTGCCCGACGGTCAGTTGGTGCTTCTCCTGCAGCTCCTCCTCGAAGAGGTCGCCGAAGGTCCCGGCCCACACCTCGACGATCCCGGAGGTGGCGTCGACGTCCTCGATGCCGGCCAGCCCGGTCAGGTCGAGGAGCACGCCGCCGTGCACGGGAACGGTGCCGCCCACCACGCTCGAGCGACCGGCAGCGGGGGTCACCGGGATCCGGGCCTCGTTGCAGAGGCGCAAGACGGCGGCGACCTCGTCGGTGGACGACGGCCGGGCGACCGCGCCGGCCACCTGGCCGACCTTGCCTTCGGTGGCCCAGACCATCGCGAGCGGCCACCAGTCGCGGCTGGCCTCGGCCCGCTCGCCGGGGTCGAGGCGCACGTCGGCGCAGGTCTCGCGGAGCCGGCCGAGGAAGGGGTCGTCGAGCAGCACGACCGGTGCCGCCAGCCGTCCGGTGGCACCGGCGGCCCCGCCGGCGATCTCGATGGGCGGGGTGGGCGATCCAGAGTTCGGTGCAGGGCTCATCGAGACGGCACCCTAGGACGATCAGGTCGCGGGGATCTGCTGGGTGATGCAGTGGATGCCGCCGCCGCCGACGGCGAGGATGGCCCCGATGTCCAAGGCGAACGTCTCGCGCCCGGGGAACTGCTCGCTGATGAGCGCGACCATCTCGTCGTCGGCCGGGTGCCCGCAGGTGGGGACCACCACGAACCCGTTGCCGACGTAGAGGTTCAGGTAGGGCACAGCCATCCGGGTGCCGTCGCGCTCGATGAACGGGAGGACGGGCACCTCGACCACCTCGATGCGCTCGCCGTGGGCGTCGGGGTGCCCGTCCGCCACGCGGCGGTTGACGTCCATCCGCACCCAGTCGTCCTCGGACCGGTCGTCGCAGCCCTGGAGCAGGAGCGTCCCGGGCCGGGTGAACGCGGCCACGTTGTCGACGTGGCCGTCGGTGTCGTCGTCGAGCGCCAGGCCGTAGGGGAGCCAGATCACTGCGTCGAGCCCGAGCGAGTCGCAGATCTGGTCTTCGATCTCGGTCTGGCTCAGGCCTGGGTTCCGGTTCGGGTGCATCAGGCACTGGGTGGTGGTGGCGGCCGTGCCCATGCCGTCCACGGTGATGGACCCACCCTCGAACACCATCGGCACGTCCCGCACCGGGTGGCCCATGGTGCTCGCCCAGGCGCGCGCCACGGCGTCGTCGCGGTCCCACGGCTCGAACTTCTCGCCCCAACCGTTGAAGGTGAAGTCGAGGGCGGTGCGTTGGCTCCCGTCGAACACGTAGATCGGTCCCGAGTCGCGGAACCAGGAGTCGTCGATGGGCAGCTCGACGACGGTCACGCCCACGCCGCAGCGAGCGGCTGCGCCTTCCGCGTCGGCCGGGTCGGCGACCATCCACACCGGCTCGAACCGGGCGATGGCCTCCGCGAGCTGGGCGTGGGCGTCGCGGGCCTCGTCCATGAGGGCGCCGGGGTAGATCTCCTCCCGGCACGGCCAGGCGATGATCGTGCCCTCGTGCGCGTCGAACTCGGCGGGCATTCGCAGGCGGGCCATCAGCGCGCTCCCGGCGTTCGGGGGGCCGTCGACCCGTCGAGGGTGGTGACGGGGCCGTACAGATCGGGGCGGCGGTCTCGGAACAGCCCCCACGCCGCCCGCTGCTGCTGGAGTTCGTCGAGGTCGAAGTTGGCCGTGAGGACGGCATCGGCATCTCGAGGCGCCTCGGCCACCTTGGCTCCGGTGAGGTCGGTGATGAACGAGGAGCCGTAGAACGTGATGGCCCGGTCGGCTGCGCCCTGTTCCGGGCCGTAGCGGTTGGCGGCGATGACCGGCATGAGGTTGGCGGCGGCGTGGCCCTGCATGACCCGCTGCCAGTGGTCCTTCGAGTCGTAGTCCGGGTCGGGCGGCTCGCTGCCGATGGCGGTGGGGTAGAGGAGCACCTCGGCTCCGGCCAGCGCCATGCACCGGGCCGCCTCGGGGAACCACTGGTCCCAGCAGATGGCGATGCCGACGCGGCCGTGCGCCGTGTCCCACGCCCGAAAGCCCGTGTCGCCGGGGTTGAAGTAGTACTTCTCGGTGTAGCCGGGCCCGTCGGGGATGTGGCTCTTGCGGTAGGTGCCGAGCGCGGTCCCGTCGGCGTCGATCATCACCACGGTGTTGAAGGTGGCCTGGCCGGCTCGCTCGTAGACGTTGATGGGCAGCACGATGCCGAGCTCGGCGGCGACGGTCCGGAAGTGCTCGACCGTCGGGTGGCCCTCGAGCGGGCGGGCTCGGTCGAAGTGCTCGGGCAGCTGGTCGATGCAGAAGTAGCGTCCCTCGAACAGCTCCGGGATCAAGATGATCTCCGCGCCCTGGGCCGCGGCGTCACGGACGAGGGTCTCGGCGCGGGCGACGTTGACGGCTACGTCGTCGGCCATCGACATCTGCACGGCTGCGACCGTGACGTTTCGCACTGGACCACCTCGCTCGAGTCGACCGGCACCCGGACGGTACCGCCGATCGGCGCAGGTGGTGGGCTGCTCGGGCTTCAGCGAGCCGTCGCCGGCAGGTCGATGATCTGGATGAACGTCATCAGCGCCCTCCCGTGCAACTGGCAACGTGCGTCACCGTCGCGCCGCGACGGAGATCCGTCGAGAGGTTCTGGGACCTCAGGCGCCGAGGCTGGCGTCGAGCGCCGTCTCCGGGAGCTCCGCGGTGGTGCGCTCGAGCTCGACGGCGGCCCGGTAGGTCGACGCCTGCGCGTCCGCCTCGGACTCCGAGAGGCCCAGGAACGGGGCGATGAGCGCGGCCACGTCGGCGGCCGCGGCCGCCGAGGCGTCGCGGGCGAGGAGCCGGGCGCGGGTGCGGCGGCTGAGGACGTCGTCGACCGAGCGGGCCATCTCGTGGCGCACCGCGTAGACCGCCTCGGCCCGGATGTAGGGCAGGCCCGCGACCAGGGGCTCGCGCAGCGTGGGGTCGGTTTCGGCCAAAGCGAGGACCGTGCGTGCCTCGCCCCCGTAGCGGTTGGCGAGGTGGGCGGTGAGGGGGTCGGTGGCCTCGGCCAGGGCCGCGTAGCCCTCCGCGCCGCGCAGGCGCAGCTTCTTGGTGCGCGAGCCGCGGGCGATGCCGCTGACCCGGTTGCCCAGGACCTGGACCACCTCGTCGATGGTGTCGGCGGACATCTCCCGGTACGTGGTCAGCTTGCCGCCGGTGACGGAGACGACGCCGCTGGGCGAGGCCACCACCTTGTGGCGGCGGGAGAGGTCGGCCGTGCGCCCGCTGGAGGCGCTCTTGACCAGGGGCCGGAGCCCGGCCCACGTGCCGACGACGTCCCGGTCGGTGATGCCGGTGAACTTCATGGCGTCGAGCAGGTAGTCGACGTCCTCGCGGGTGACCGGCGGGTCCTCGTTCGGGCCCTGGTAGTCGGTGTCGGTGGTGCCGATGTAGGTGAGGTCGCCCCACGGCACCACGAACAC
>CAZCVS010000184.1:0-6605 GCA_964501845.1 uncultured Iamiaceae bacterium | reverse complement strand
TATGGCAACGATTCGAGCGAGCTGCAGCGACTGCGGCGATGTGGAGCTGACGAGCGCCGACGTCACGGTGCGCGTGTGCAGCGCCAACAGCGCCGGGTCGTACTCGTTCTCGTGCCCGACCTGCTCGCGCATCGTGGTCAAGGCCGCCGAGCCCCGGATCGTGGAGCTGCTCGTCACCTCGGGTGTGCGCCTCGTGACGTGGCACCTGCCCGAGGAGCTCACCGAGGTCCACGAGGGCGATCCCATCGACCACGACGACCTGCTCGACTTCCACACCCTCCTGCAGCGCGACGACTGGGTCGACACGCTGCGGAAGATGACCCCGGGCTGACCTGCCGGAGCTCGCGGCCACAATCGGCCGAGATCCCGCTACGCTTGCGCCGTGGACACCACCTGGATCGCCCCTCCGGCCGTGCTCGGAATCGGTGCTGCGGCGATCGCCGTGCTGCTCCGGGCGATCGCCAAGGCCACCGACGAGGCGCAGGCCGCGCACCGGCGGTTCCGGCGCCTCGAGGACGGTTTGATCCCGCTGCGGGTGGAGACGCGCCGCACCCGGGAGTCGGTGGACCGCATGCACCGCCGGTAGGCTCCACCCATGTTCAACATGCCGGGAGGACCAGAGCTGCTGGTCATTTTTCTGGTGGCCCTGGTCGTGATCGGGCCCCAGCAGCTCCCGAAGGCGATGCGCACGTTCGGCAGCGTGATGGCCGAGGTCCGCAAGGTCTCCAGCAGCTTCCAGGCCGAGATGAAGAGCGCGATGGACACGGTCGTGGACACCTCCGCGTCGGAGAAGCCCCAGAGCGGCTCGATGGCGACGCCGCCCGCCGCCGCACCCCCCGCCTCTGCGGTGAGCGACGACCCGGCCGAGGTCGTCGCCCGCAACGACGGTGATCCGGGTGCGGGATCAGCTCCGGACTCCTCGGTGACCTCCACGCCGACGGCCTCACCGCCGCCCGCCATCGATCCCGCCGACCGCGCCGCGGGCTAGGCGCCCGGACCATGGCAACCGTCACCGACGCGCCTCCACATGACGGACGCATGTCCCTCATGGACCACCTGATCGAGCTGCGCAGCCGCCTGATCAGGTGCGCCATCGCCATCGCGGTCGGCTCCGCGCTGGGCTGGGTCCTCTACAACCCGGTCCTGAGCTTCCTCCGGGAGCCGCTGGAGACGATCTCGAAGGACCCCGACGTCAGCTCGGACCTGCGCTTCCTCGGGCCCATGGACGGGTTCATGTTCCGCATCAAGATGTCCGCCTACCTCGGCCTCGCCATCTGCATGCCCTACCTGCTCTGGCAGTTGTGGCGGTTCATCTCGCCCGGGCTCTATCAGAACGAGCGGCGCTACGCCTCGGCGTTCGTCGTCTCGGCCACCGCGCTGTTCGTCTTGGGCGCCTACGTCGCCTACTTCACGCTGCCCGCAGCGCTCGGGTTCCTCACCGGGGTCGGCGGCGAGGACGTGACCTACGAGTTCACGCCCGAGAAGTACGTGATGCTCATCGTCTACATGATGCTGGCGTTCGGGATCGGTTTCGAGTTCCCGATCGTGCTCGTGGCGCTGCAGCTCGTCGGGGTGCTCAAGCCCCAGCAGCTGCGGGACTTCCGGCGCTTCGGGATCGTCATCATCTTCGTGATCGCCGCGGTCATCACCCCGAGCGCCGATCCCATCAGCCTCTTCGCGTTGGCCGTCCCCATGATGATCTTCTACGAGATCTCGATCCTGATCGGCCTCGTCGTCGTCCGTCGCCGGGCCGCCAACGAGGTCAGTTCCGGAGCGTGACCGCCGAGCCCTTCGTCCTCGACCGCTTCCAGAGCGAGGCGCTCGCTGCGATCGATCTGGGCCGCAACGTGCTGGTGGCCGCACCCACTGGCGCGGGCAAGACCGTGGTGGCTGAGCACGCAGTCGCCAAGGCCCTCGCGGAGGGCCGCCGCGCCTTCTACACGACGCCCATCAAGGCGCTCTCGAACCAGAAGTACGCCGATCTGGTCCGGCGCCACGGCCGTGACCAGGTGGGCCTGCTGACCGGCGACAACGCCGTGAACCCGGGCGCCGGGGTGGTCGTGATGACCACCGAGGTGCTGCGGAACATGGTGTATGCCTCGTCGCCGGCCCTCGAGGGGCTGGCCTGGGTCGTGCTCGACGAGGTCCACTTCCTCCAGGACACCTACCGGGGCCCGGTGTGGGAGGAGGTCATCGTCCACACGCCGCCGTCGGTGCGGTTCGTGTGCCTGTCGGCCACCGTGTCCAACGCCGATGAGCTGGCGGGATGGATCACCGCGGCCCGAGGCCCGACCGAGACGGTGGTCGAGCACGAGCGACCGGTCGACCTGGTCAACCACTTCCTGGTGTACGACAAGGGCACGGGCGACCTCGTCCAGGTCGAGACCCTCGTCGACGGGCGGGCGAACCCCGAGGGTTCGCGGTTCGACGCTCCGGCGCCCGACGGCCCGAAGCACGAGCGGTTCCGGGCCCGCGGCAAGCACCGGTGGGGGACTCCGCGGCGCGTCGAGGTGGTCGACCACCTCTCGGGCAGCGCCCTGCTGCCGGCCATCTTCTTCGTGTTCAGCCGCAAGGGCTGCGACGACGCGACCCGCTCCGTGGTGGACGCGGGACTCCGCCTGACCACCGGTCCCGAGCGCGAGCGCATCCGTGCCATCGTCGAGACCCACGTCGACCACCTGAGCGACGGTGACCTGGCCGTCTTGGGCTTCGACCGCTTCCTCCTGGGCCTGGAGGCAGGGGTGGCCGCCCACCACGCCGGCATGGTGCCACCGTTCAAGGAGGCGGTGGAGGCGTGCTTCGTCGAGGGGTTGGTGAAGGTGGTGTTCGCCACGGAGACCCTCGCGCTCGGGATCAACATGCCGGCGCGGTCGGTGGTGATCGAGTCGCTGTCGAAGTTCACGGGGGAGCACCACGAGGATCTGACGCCGTCGCAGTACACCCAGCTCACGGGGCGGGCCGGCCGCCGCGGGCTCGATCCTGTCGGCCACGCCCTGGTGCTCTGGTCGCCCTGGTACGGGTTCGACAAGGTGGCGGCGCTGGCTTCGAGCCGGGAGTTCGTCCTGCGCTCGGCCTTCCAGCCCACGTACAACATGGTGGTCAACCTGGTCCGGCGTCACGACCGGGATCAGGCCCATGAGCTGCTCGGCCGGTCGTTCGCCCAGTACCAGGCCGATGCCTCCCTCGGCCGCATCGTCAACCGCCGCGCCACGCGCCAGCAGTTGCTGGCTGATGCCACCGAGCGGGCGAGGTGCGAGCTGGGGGACGTCGACGAGTACCGGTCGCTGCGAGCCGACGAGCGGCGCGCCAAGCGCGAGGCGCGCCAAGGCGCTCGAGCGCAGGTCGCCGAGCGAGTGGGAGAGCTCGCACCCGGCGACGTGGTGCGCGTCGCCGGCCACCGCCTCGCGGTCCTGTCGGTCTCGCACCGCAAGGGGGGTCTCCGACTCCGCGTGATCGACAGCGATGCACGCGTCTCCGTCCTCGACGAGGACGACTTCGACCAGCCGCCGGTCCGGGCTGCGTCGATCTCGCTGCCCGAGCCCTACGACCCGCAGAACCGCATCTTCCAGCGCCGGGCGGCCAGCGCGCTCCGCAAGGCCCGCGTCACCCACCGCGACCCGGGAGCAGATGCCGGCGAGCCTGACGAGGCGAGCCTCCTGGCCGAGCCGCTGCTGCGGGCCATCGACCTCCCGGTGGCGACGTGCCCGGACCTCGACGCCCACCTCACGGCGGTCGCCGAGCGCGACCGCCTCACCCGCCAGCTCGCCGAGCTCGATCGGCGGGTCGAGGACCGGACCACGTCGCTCACCCGGCGCTTCGACACCATCTCGCAGATCCTCACCAAGCGGGGGTTCGTCCGCGGCTGGGCTCTGACCGAGCGCGGCGAGGTCTTGGCCCGCACGTTCCACGAATCCGACCTGCTGGTGGCCACGGTGGTGTGCGACGGGCTGCTCGATGACCTCGACGAGGCCTCCATGGCCGGTCTGGTCTCGCTGCTCACCTACGAGCACCGCTCGAAGGACGCACCAGCGCCGCCGTGGTACCCGTCGCGGCTGGTCCGCGAGCGCGCCACCCAGATCGAGCAGCTGGCCCGCAAGCTGGTGCGCGACGAGGAGAAGGCCGGACTGCCCGCCACCCGGCTCCCGGACCCGACCTTCCTCGCCTTGGCCTACGCCTGGGCGGCGGGCGAGTCCTTCGACGTGGTGATCGCCGATGAGGACCTCTCGGGCGGTGACTTCGTCCGCAACGTGAAGCAGCTCATCGACCTGCTGCGCCAGGTGGGGGAGGTGGCGCCCAGCCGAGCCACGCGGGCCACAGCCCGGGCGGCCTCAGACCGGCTGTACCGGGGCATCATCGCCGCATCGTCCGAGGTCTCCGGCCATGGCGATGCAGGCGCTGCCGGGGCCGCTTCTGCAGCCGACCCGGTCGTGCCGTGACCATCGAGAAGCACCAGCGCTGGGGTGCGCACGGCGCGCTGCCCGACGACGGCGTCTTGGTGCGCAGCGATGCGCAAGCCCGGGCGCTGGTGGAGGAGCACCGCCGGGCGGGCACGCCGATCCCACCGCTCGGGCTGCTCGCCGGGGACCTGTGCCGCACGGTCGGGGGGCGCGGTGACGAAGCCCGCATCCGCTCGGCGGACGCCATGGTGCTGCCGGTCGATCTGGGCTCCGTCCTGGTCGACGGCCGCCAGCACTGGTTCGTCTCGCACCTGGTGGCGCGCCGCAGCTGGTGGCGGGGCCGGGTGGTCGCGGTGATGAACGGGCAGTGGATCGGCCGGTGGGACGTGGCGCCCAAGGGGCACCCCAACGACGGCCTGCTCGACGTCCTCGACGGGAACCTCAGCCTCGACGACCGCCTCAAGGTCCGGTCCCGCCTGCCCACGGGGACGCACGTGCCCCACCCGGGGATCGCCCAGTCGCGGGTGGCGGCCCTCCAGCTGGAGTTCGACCGGCCGACGCCGGTCTGGCTCGACGGCGAGCGGGTGGCGTCGGCTCGGACCCTCAGCATCCGCACCGAGCCCGATGCCCTGACCTGCGTGGTCTGAGGTCACCCCGTGCGGGGTGGGGCCGAGGCGGAGCCGAGCGGTACCGTCCGGTCATGCAGGCATGGATCCTCGACGAGTCCCCGGGCAGCTACCGCTACGGCGAGATCGCCGACCCGGCCGTCGGACCCGACGACGTGCGCGTCCGCCCGGTGGCGAGCGCCCTGAACCACATGGACCTCTGGGTGACGAAGGGCAAGCCCCGGCCGCACCTCCCGCACATCCCCGGCTGCGACGTCGCCGGGGTGGTCGAGGCGGTCGGCTCCCAGGTCACCTCGGTGGTGGTGGGCGACGAGGTCGTGGTCAACCCAGCAGTGTCGCCGCTCGACATGGTGGTGGCCCACGGCGACGACGCGCCGGTGTACCCGGGGTTCCAGATCGTGGGGGAGCAGCGGTGGGGTGGTCACGCCGAGCTCCTCACGGTGCCAGCCCGCAACGTCCTTCCCAAGCCCGTCGGCCGGAGTTGGGCGGAGTGTGCGGCCTTCCCGCTCGCCACGCTGACGGCCTACCGGATGCTGCGCCGGGCGCGGTTGGCGATGGGGGAGTCGGTGCTGATCGTGGGCATCGGCGGGGGCGTCTCCATGGCGGCGCTGGCGCTGGCCAAGGCGATGGGAGCGACCGTGTACGGCACCTCGCGCGACCCCGAGACCCGCCGGCGTGCGGTCGAGGCCGGTGCCGAGGCCGCCTTCGCCTCCGACGAGGACTGGCCGGTGCGCTGCGAGGTCGTGGTCGAGAGCGTGGGCCCCGCCACCTGGGACCGTTCGATCAGGGCCCTGCTGCCCGGTGGGCGCATGGTGGTCTGCGGGGGGACGTCCGGGCCGGTGGTCGAGGTCAACCTGCCGCGCCTCTTCTTCAAGCAGCACGAGATCATCGGCTCGACGATGGGCGGCTACGGCGAGTTCGAGCGGGTGACCACGCTCCTCGGCCAGGGCCTGCCGGTCGCGGTCGACCTCGAGGTGCCGATCGGCGAGTACCCGCGGGCGCTGGAGCGCCTGGCGGAGGGACGCCAGGTCGGCAAGGTCGTCCTCCGTCACGAGTGACTCCCGGCGAGCGGCTGCCGGGCATGGGTGCTGGGGGAACGACGTAGCCTGCGCCCCATGGTCGACCTCGCCGCAGCCAAGGACCGCATCGACGCCGTGGTGGCCGAGCAGGCCGCCGCGCTCCTCGACGCGTCGCACCGCATCCACGAGCACCCGGAGCTCGGCTTCGAGGAGCACCACGCCCACGGCGTGCTGACCGAGCTGCTCGAGCAGGCCGGCCTGACGGTCACCCGGAGCGCGTACGACGTGCCCACCGCGTTCGAGGCCGTGGCCGGGACCGGTGGCCCCCGGATCGCGGTGCTGTGCGAGTACGACGCCCTCCCGGGCATCGGCCACGCGTGCGGCCACAACATCATCGGAACGGCGGGGATCGGCGCCGGGATCGCCGCGGCGGCGGTCGCCGAGGAGCTGGGCGGCACTGTGGTCGTCTTGGGCACGCCGGCCGAGGAGGGCGGCGGCGGCAAGGTCATCTTGGCCGAGCGCGGTGCGTTCGAGGACGTCGACGCCGCCTTGATGGTGCACCC
>CAZCVS010000183.1:0-6623 GCA_964501845.1 uncultured Iamiaceae bacterium | reverse complement strand
CCATGTCGACCTCGCCCATGTACACCGTGCACTCGAAGCCCATCAGCGCCGCGGCGGTGGCGGTGGCGACGCCGTGCTGGCCGGCTCCGGTCTCGGCGACGAGGCGCTTCTTGCCCATGCGCTTGGTGAGCAGCGCCTGGCCGAGCACGTTGTTGATCTTGTGCGAGCCGGTGTGGTTCAGGTCCTCCCGCTTGAGCAGGACCCGGACGCCGATCTCCGCGGACAGGCGATGGCACTCGGTGAGCGGGGAGGGCCGGCCGGCGTAGCTGCTGAGCAACTCGTCGAGCTCAGCCCGGAAGGAGGGGTCGGCCCACGCGTCGCGGAACGCGGCGTCAAGCTCGATGCACGCGGGCATGAGCGTCTCGGGGATGAACCGGCCGCCGAAGCGGCCGAAGCGGCCGCTGGCGTCGGGCTCGCCCATGAAGGACGAGTCGGGCGTGGTGGAAGTCATGGATACCTCACGTTACGGAGCAGGACAGGGGGGTGGACAACTGCGACCGACGGCGCGCCACACCGGGCGCGCCCGTCAGCGGATCAGCAGCTGTGCCATCGCCCGTGCCGGGCCCGAGGGCGGGTGAGGGCGCCCATCAGGGCGATCCGTCCTGCATCCAGTCGAACGGGGCTCCCGATCCGGGGTCGGGACCGAACTCGTCTTCGACGGGGGCGGCCGCCCGAGCGTTCTCGACGAAGAGCCGGACCTTGCGGGCGTCCTTCTGACCGGGATCGCCGCGGTCGGCTTCGACGCCGGTGGCGACATCGACGCCCCAGGGCCCCACCAGGCGCACGGCGTCGGCCACGTTGTCGGGCGTGAGCCCGCCGGCGAGGATCACCTTGTGGCCGTCGGGACGGCCCTCGGCCAGCGTCCAGTCGAACACCACCCCGGAACCGGGCTCGGGCGAGTCGATCATGATGGCGTCGGCGCCGAAGTCCGCAGCCCGTTCGAGGCTCGGATCGCCGGCGGCGAACGCCTTGATGACGAACGGCACCCGCTCGCGCACCCAGCGGGTGGTCTCCGCGCTCTCGTGACCGTGGAGCTGGGCGGCGCGGAGCCCGGCGCTGTTCACGATCTCCACCACCCGCGACGCCACCTCGTCGCGGAAGATGCCGACCGTGAGGATCTCCGGCGGAAGCCGGCGGGCGATGTCCCGTGCGAGCACCGGGGCGATCTGGCGCCGCGACCCGGGCGCGAAGTTGAAGCCCAGCGCATCGGCACCCATGGCAACCGCGAGGAGCGCGTCGTCCTCCCGGGTGATCCCGCAGATCTTCACGAACACCTCCGAGAATCTACGGGGTGGTCGCGCGGGTCTCCGTGATGGGTTTCCGGGGCTGGCGGTCGTGCTCCATCTCCTGGTACCCCCAGTGGAGGAACCGGAACGAGATCTGCACCCAGAGGAAGATCATGCCGCCGACCTGGAGGATCGCCGCCGCGGTCTGCTGGTCGGTCACCGCGTCGAACCCGGCGATGGCGCGCGGCGCGAGGTCGTAGGTCTCGTAGAGGGCGTAGTCCGCCCAGGTCATGAAGAAGCCCGGCAGGAGCGGGACGATCGACTGGAGGATGAGGTACGCCAGCGCGACGGCACCCGTGAGGCGGCGCACGCCGGGGTGCGGGCACTGCACCGGCATCCACAGGACGAACCCGGCGATGATCCACGCCAGGTCCATGGCGAAGGCGCCGTAGGAGGTGGCGACGAGCGGGTCGAGGATCGCGGGCGCGTTGACGGCGAGGAGGGTGAGCGCGGCGACGGGCACGGCGATGAGCGGCCGGGCCACCCACTGGAGCACCGTCAAGCGGCGGCCCCAACCGACCAGCCGGACCGCCAGCGCCGCCGGGCAGGCGTAGAGGAGCAGCGGGGCGACGGCGAAGACCATCAGGACCTGGCGCACCATCTGGGCGGTGGCGAGGTAGCCCGCCCCCAGGGTGGCGAGGGGCCAGTCGAGGCAGGCCCACAGGCCGATGATCCCGAACACGAAGGCGACGGTGCGGCTCGTGCTGGAGCTGGCATAGGGCCCGCTGCCCCGCTCGAGTGCCGCGGCCTCGCGGGCGTCGAGCGCGGGCTCTTGGTGACGGCCGCGCCAGAACCACCACGCGGCCACGGCGAGGACGGTGAGGATCATCACCCACGCCCCGAGGTAGGGCTTGGGCGTCCAGGTCCAGTTGCGGGTCGTGGCCGAGCACCACCAGTTCACGTCGTCGCCCCGTTCACGAGTACTCCCCTTGGTCGAGCCGCGGCAGGTCCTTCACCCAGGTCTGCTGTCTGGTCGTCTCGCCGTCGTAGTAGCGGTGCGCCAGGCCGTCGGTCGGGCTGAAGGCGAAGACCTTCTTGGAGTGGAACACCAGGTACTCGCCGTTCTCGTCGGGGTCCTCGATGCCGATGGGCGGGTTGAACACCTCGCGGTTGGCCTGGGCGATGATCTCGTCGGACCCGGTGAGGCCGAGGAAGTTCGGATTGAGGCCCAGGTACTCCTGGAGCTCCTCAGGCGTGTCGCGAGCGGTGTCGACCCCGACGAAGAGGACCATCGGGTTGGCGCCGTCGCCGCTGCCGATGGTCTCGAGGGCCTGGTTGAGCGCGTTGAGCGTGGTGGGACAGACATCGGGGCACGACGTGTAGCCGAAGAACAGCAGGGCCAGCTTGCCCTGGGTCTTCTCGACGAACGGGAACGGATCGCCGTTCATGTCGGTGAAGGTCACGTCCGGCTTGGCCAGACCGGGCTCGACGAGCTCGCCGCCCCAGCCCTTGGCCGCGGCGGCCTCGTTGGCCGCGTCCGGTGAGGAGGCGCGGCCCAGGCTGCAGCCGGCCAGGCCGGCGAGGGCCAACCCCGACGCGGTGGCGGTGGCGCCCAGGAACCGGCGGCGGGTCCAAGAGGACGGATCAGTGGTCATGGCTTCCTTCTGAGTCATCGCCTGCGGAGCCGGGCTCGACCACCTCGGCGGTCACGGGGACGTCCCCGGCGCGCTCGAACGTGAGGGTCAGCTCCACGTCGTCGCCGACCTCGAGGCGCTCGGCGATGCCGGTGAGCATCACGTGGAGGCCGCCGGGTGCGAAGGTCACCGACGAGCGGGCGGGGATCGCCAGGGCCGGCTCGGGGGTCATGGTGGCCCGACCCTCGGCATCGGTGCCGGAGCGGTGGACCGAGGTGCGCTCAGCGACCGGGCTGGCCACCGCCACCAGCGTGTCGGCGGTGGCGGTGCCGTTGCGGATGATCAGGCGGACGGCGGCGACCGACGGGTTGAGGGGCCGGTCGATGGTCGCACCCTCGACCGACAGCGTCGCCGGGGCCGCGTCCTCGGCCTGGGCCGACGCCGTGCTCGGGCCGTCGCCCGAACCGCACGCGGCGGCACCGACCGAGAGGAAGGCACCCAGCGCGACAGCGACGAGCGTGGAACGGGGGGAAGGGGTCATCGGCAGGGGGCTCCGGGTCCAGCTTGGCCCGTGGCCGGACCTGGTTGGTAGTCGGCCTCCACAGCCAGGAAGTTCCCGGCGGGCCGGTCAGCTCCGGCCGATGCCCCGCAGCGCGGCAACGGCGGCCCCGTGGTCGCCGGCGGTGACGAGGGACTCCCCCACCAGCACGGCGTGGTAGCCGGCCTCCGCCAGGTGCGTGGCGTCGAGCACGCCCCGGACCCCCGACTCCGCCACGCGCACCACACCGTCGGGCATCTGCGGCGCCATGCGCACGGCCCGCTCGGTGTCGACCTCGAACGTCACCAGGTCGCGCTGGTTGACCCCGACCAACGAGGCGCCCACGGCGAGCGCCCGTTCGAGCTCGGGCTCGTCGTGGACCTCGACCAGCACATCGAGCCCCAGTTCGGTCGCGAGGGCGTGGAAGTCGGCCAGCTCGGCATCGTCGAGCGCGGCCACGATCAACAGGACTGCATCCGCGCCCATGGTGCGGGCGTCGCAGACATCGGCCGCGGCGACGGTGAAGTCCTTGCGCAGGACCGGGACGGCCACGGCGGACCGGGCCGCCCGCAGATCGTCGGCCGAGCCCCGGAACCAGTCCTCGTCGGTGAGCACCGACAGACAGGTCGCGCCGCCCGACTCGTAGGCCTTGGCCACGACCGCCGGATCCAGGCCGACGTTGAGCTCGCCCTTCGACGGCGAGGCCCGCTTGACCTCGGCGATGACCGCCAGACCGTCGGCCGCCACGATCGCCGCCGCGAACCCCCGGGTGGGCGGCTGTGCCAGCGCCTCCTCCCGGAGCGCCTCGAACGGCCGGGAGTCGTCGGCCGCGTGGGCGCGGTGGGCGGAGATGATGCGATCGAGGTACGTGGCCACCGCTCGAAGGTACCGCCGTCAGCGACGGCGGCCCCTCGACATCTCGTACATCGGCAACATGATGAACAGCCCGGCGGCCAAGATCACGCAGACGGCGCCCAGCGCCACCAGCTCGTTGAGCTGGACCACGAGCCCCACGAACGCACACACCACCGCCGCAGCGACGAGGGCGACGGGTGCCAAGGTGACCGCCTTGCGCCGGCCGGACCGGGGGACATCGGGGGCCAAGTCGTCGCGCTCGTCGGCCCAGGCGTCGAAGTCGGTCATCCACCCGTCGTCGCCCGGTCGCGGGGTCCAGCCCTTGCCCTCGGGGACGTCGGGTCGGACCGCGTCGTGATCACGAGCGGCTCGTCGGGCCACGCCCGGGTCGACGCCGGCGACCAGCGTGCGGTCGTAGGCGGCGCGCGCCGTGGTGTCGCTCAGCACCTCCCAGGCCAAGTTGAGCTCCTGCATGCGGCGAGCGTTGCCGGTGCGCGTCACCGAGTCGGCATCGGCGTGGAAGTCCGGGTGGTGCCGGCGCGCGGCTGCCAGGTACGCCCTGCGGATCTCTCCGGTCTCGCTCGTGGGCGCGACTCCCAGCACCTCGTAGTGGTTCACCGGCCCCGATCGTATGGGGCGGGGAGGACCCGGGCGTGTCGACGCCGGCCGAGGTGCCTCCCGGTGGGACCGCGCTGCGCTCAGGGGATGGGAAGCGCGACGAGCCTGGCTGGCACCCCTGCCACCTCGGCCTGGGTGCCCTCCGCGCCGACCTCGATGCTGCGGGGGACGAAGCCCAGCGCCACGGAGGAGCCCGACTCGCCGTCGTAGGCGCTGCTGGTGACGGCCCCGCCGGGCGCACCGGCGACGGTGATCGCACTGCCCGTGGCCGGCGGCGGACCGTCGACCACGAGGCCCATCAGGTGGCGGGGGACGTTGCCGCCCCGGCTGTCGATGCGAGCCACCAGCTCCTGCCCCGTGTAGCAGCCCTTGGTGAAGCTGACGGACGTGTCGATGACCCATTGGCCCACGGTGGCCGGGATGGTGTCGCCGTCGAGCTCGCTCCCCCAAGCCGGCACACCGGCGCGGATCCGCTCCACCTCGAGGTCATCGGCCGGCACCTCGACCGCACCGGCGGGCACCTCGGACGGCAGACCGGGGCCGTCGACACCGACCAGGTCGCAGCCGCTCACGCCGACACCCGGGGCGGGCAGACCGCCGGAGACCGTGGTGCCCCGCACGGCCAGCACCGACACGCCCTCGGCCACGGTAATGGTGGCCTTGGTGCGCAGCAGGAACCGGCTGAGGCGGGCTTGCCAGAGCGGGCCGGCCCCCGCATCGACGTCGACGGCGAACGACTCCTCCCCCGTCCGGTGCACCCGACCCCAGCCGTCGACCTTTCCCTGGGGCGCGAGGACGAACGTGGACGCGGCATCGCCCACCGCCAGCTGCTGGACGTCCTGGCTGAGCTGCCCCTGCAAGTAGGTCGCGGCATCGGGACCGCTCACCGTCACGACGTCACGGGTGGTCCAGGCGTAGGTCACGGTCATGCGACCAGTGTGCCGCCCCGACCCGTCAGTCGTGGAGGGCAGCTCGATCCGTGGTCATCCGGCGGGCAGCAGGGACCGCGGCGAGCAGGGCCCGGGCCTTGTTGCGGGTCTCCAGCTCCTCATGGGCCGGAACCGAGTCGGCCACCACGCCGGCGCCGGCCTGGACGCATGCCCGACCGTCGGGGAGGCACACCATCGTGCGGATGGCGATGGCGGTGTCGATGTTGCCGGAGAAGTCCAGGTACCCGACGACCCCGGCGTAGGGGCCGCGCTTGGTGGGCTCGAACTCGTCGATGATCTCCATGGCCCGCACCTTGGGGGCACCCGACACGGTGCCGGCGGGCAAGGTGGCCCGCAGCACGTCGATGGGGCCGTTGCCCTCGGCCAGCTGTCCCACCACCTGCGAGGTCAGGTGCATGACGTGGCTGTAGCGCTCGAGGGTCATCATCTCGGTGACCTTCTCGGTGCCGAACTCGACGACACGGCCCACGTCGTTGCGGGCCAGGTCGACCAGCATCACGTGCTCGGCGACCTCCTTGGGGTGCTCCCGGAGCTCGGCGCCGAGGCGGCGGTCCTCCTCGTCGGTCTTGCCGCGGTAGCGGGTGCCGGCGATGGGCCGGGAGATGACCTCGCCGTCGCGCAGCAGGACCATCGGCTCGGGCGACGACCCAACCAAGGTGACCTCGGGGTGGCGCACCAGGTACATGTAGGGGCTGGGGTTGATCTGGCGCAGGACCCGGTAGACGTCGAACGGATCGGCATCGAGCTGGAAGTCGAAGCGCTGCGACAGCACCACCTGGAAGATGTCGCCCGAGAGGATGTA
>CAZCVS010000182.1:0-6667 GCA_964501845.1 uncultured Iamiaceae bacterium | reverse complement strand
CGGCGTGGATGTCCTTGAACGAGTTCTCCGACACGGTGATGACCCGCTTCAGGCGGCGGGCGACCTCGGTCTGCATGTCGACGAAGGCGTACCAGCGGCGCAGGTTGAACTTCTTCAAGAAGCCCTGGGCGTGTTCGATCTCCAGGCGCCGGTCCACCGTGATGGGGTGGTGGATGGTCGCGATGACCGGCAGGCCCTCGTGCTCGATGGCGAGCAGGCCGAAGCCCAGCGACTGGTTGTCGTGGACGATGTCGAACTCGTCGACCCGGTTCTTCAGCTCGTCCCACGCCCGCATGGTGAACGCCAGGGGCTCGGGGAAGGTCCCGAAGGTGAAGGCGCTGACCTCGAGCCAGTCCTTCCAGTTCTTGAGCTCCCACAGGCCGGGCTGACGCATCGGGAAGTAGTCGTTGTAGATCTGCAGGCTGGGCAGCTCGACCAGCGGGACCCGGGGGTCCAGCTCGGGGTACGGAGGACCGCCGAAGACGGTGACCTCGTGGCCCAGATCCACCAGCGCCTTCGAGAGGTGGCGGACGTAGATGCCCTGGCCACCGCAGTGGGGCTTGCCCCGGTAGGCGAGGAGTGCGATGCGAAGGGGACGGTCAGCTGAGGCCATGAGAGCACCAGCCTTTCGGGTTGTTGACCACTGGGTCAAGCGAGCGATGCGCCAGCCATCGTGCAACCGCACCGTTTCTCGCCCGATTCCCGTCCCCGTGTGCCAGAGGTCACCTCCTGATGGGGCAGGATCGGACGATGCGAGCACTGGTCCAGCGGGTCTCCCGAGCATCGGTCACCGTGGGCGACGAGGTCACGGGCGCCATCGGCCCGGGGCTGTGCGTGCTGGTGGGGGTGACCCACGCCGATCGTCCCGAGGAGGCCCGGGCGCTGGCCGCCAAGGTCTGGCACCTGCGGGTCTTCGAGGGTGAGGACGGACGCATGGACCTACCGGTGGGCGAGGTGGGCGGCGAGGTGCTCGTGGTGTCCCAGTTCACGCTCTACGGCGACACCCGCAAGGGCCGTCGGCCGTCGTGGATCGCCGCGGCCGGGCCCGAGCAGGCCGAGCCGCTCATCGAGGTGCTCTGCGACGAGCTCCGCTCGCTCGGCGCCACCGTCGCCACCGGACGGTTCCGCGCCGACATGGCCGTCGAGCTGGTCAACGACGGCCCCGTCACCCTCCTGCTCGAGGTCGACGCCCCACCGACCTGATCCCGAACCCTGCCGAACTCGGCACGGATCCAGGACCCTGGTGTCCGTGATCCGTGCCGGGTTGCGGTGGGTTCCGTGGCGGGTGGGGGATCAGAGGGGCACGGTGGTGGGGTCGACCTGGCCGCCGTGGCGTTCGTCCCTGGTGCGGTGGGGTGTCTGGCTCCACGCCAGACCCCACGCCGCGGCGAGGAGCAGCACGGCGGCGATCCGGGCAGGGGTGTCGCCGTGGCGGACGTACCAGGTCTGCCCGGTGCGCAGCGGCACCGCCTGGTGGCGGACGGCCCGCTCCTTGGTGCCCGTCCGCTGCTCGACCCGGCCCTCGGGGCTGACGAAGGCACTGAAACCGGTGGGTGAGACCTGGACCAGCCAGCGTCCCGTCTCGATCGCACGGAGCCGCGACGACGCCACCTGCTGGGTCTGCACGAAGGTGCCGGTGTACGTGGAGCCGTTGGTCGGGTTGTAGAGCACCTGGCCGCCGGCGTTCACTGCCGAGCGGGCCCGGTGGCCGAAGAAGACCTCCCACGAGATGGCCGTGCCCAGGGGCGCGGCATCGGTGCGCAGCAGCCCGGACTGGTGCGAGACGGTGGCGTCGCGGGCGGCCAGGGTGTCGGGGGCGACCTGCTCGATGAGCGAGCGGAACGGCACCCATTCGCCGAACGGCACGCGCTGGACCTTCACGAACCGGTCGCCCCAGTTGCCGTCCGCGTCCAGCACCTGCTGCGAGTTGCGGAACCGGGTCTTGTCGACCCCCTCGACCGTGCCGACCGACAGCGGCGCGCCGAGACGGCGGGCGAGCTGCTGGAGCTCGGTCCCCTCGCGCGCGTCCTGCACCTCGAAGTCGGTGTCGACCACGTTCTCGGGCCACAGCACGAGGTCCATGCCCTCGGGCACGTCCTCGCTGGCCGCGAGGTGGCGCTCGAACACCTTGCGCCGGTCCGTGTTGATGGCCCGTGTCCCCTGGGGGCCGCCGCCTTGGACGAAGGCCACCTCGATCTCCTCGCCGGTGGGCCTCCCGCTCGGAGCGACGAGCGCCAGCCCCACGACGACGAGCGATGCCAGCACCAGGGCGCCGGCCTTCTTCCACTGGCGGGTGAAGGCTGCTGAGAGGGCGGTGCCGAGGGCGACAGTGACCCCGGCGATGGCCAGCACGCCGCCGATGCGGGCGACGGGCCACAGCGGCCCCGCCACCTGGCCGACGGCCAGCAGCGAGAGGGGGACACCCCCGAAGGGCCAGGCGGTCCGCAGCGACTCGCACAGGACCCACACGCCGATGAGGCCGAGGGCGCGACCGGCGCGGGGCGGTACCGCGATGCAGAACACGCCGAGCAGGAAACCGAAGAAGAGCACGGCGATCACGTAGCCGGGGGCTGTGAGCTGGCTGATCCAGGAGATGGTGGGGAGGAACAGCGTCCAGCCCAGGATCGAACCGCGGTGCAGGCGCTGCTTCCAGGTGGTGCCGGCGAGGAGGCGATCGAGGACGGCGATGCCGAGGAACGCCAGGGGCCACCAGCCCCAGGGCGGAAGCGACGCGGCCAGCAGGAGGCCCGCCGCCACCGCCTTCACCGTGGGGCTGTGCCTCAGGCGCATCCCGAACGGGATCGTGCGGTCGGCCTCCGGGGGCACGCCCTCGATCGCCTTCTCGAACACGTCGCCCTCGTCGGGGTCCCACGGCTGAGCCGGGCGGGTGGCGCGGGTCGCCTGGTGCGCGGTGCCGTCGCCCTCCTCGGTCACCGCAATGGTGGCCTCGGGGTCGTCGGGCGACGGCGGCGTGGGTGGCTCGGACATCAGCGGTCGAGTCTGGCCGACGTTGCCCGGTCTCCGGGGATCGGCTCGCCCCGGCTCGACCGCCACCCGCCGGCGAACATTCGATGCGAAAGGTTGCGGTGCAACCACCAGCATCGAAAACTCGATCGATGGTGGGCCGTCAGGTGAGGGAACGGCGGGTGGGCCACGTGACGCCGAGGCTGGCGACGGCCTCCTCGGCCGAGCGGATGCAGGCCGGGATGCCGACGCCCCGGAGCGCCATGCCGGCCAGGCGGACGGGACCGTCGGAGAGCGACGTCTCCACCGCGTCGATGCGGTCGAGGTGGCCGGGCGCGTACTGGGGGAACGACCGCATCCACCGGCCGAGGCGGACCTCGGTCGGCGCGTCGGTGACGCCGATGATCCGGTCCAGGTCGGCGAGGACCCGTTCCGTCAGCTCGGCGTCGTCGAGGTCGGAGAACCGGACGTCGCCGGTGCGGCCCACGGACGTGCGCAGGATCACGTCGTCGCGCTCGGGGTCGCGCAGCTGGGCCCACTTGGAGGTGGCGTAGGAGACGGCGGTGACGAGCCGGCCCTGGTCGCGGGGGACCAGGCACCCGCTGGCTCCGGCGGTGTCGCCAAGGGCACTCCGGTCGAACGCCATGGTGAGCATGGCGATCGACGAGTGGTCGATGGCGATGAGCACCGACGACGCCTCGGGCGCCACCTCGGCGAGCAGCGGCCCGGCGGCGTGGGCAGCACAGGTGACGATGACCGCGTCGGCGTCGAGCGTGCTGCCGTCGTCGAGCGCGACCTGCACGCGGTCGATGCCAGCGGCCGTGCGGCGCTCGATGGCGTCGACCCGGCGGCCCTCGCGGATGTCGACACCGGGCATGAGGGCGAGGAGGGCATCGACCAGTCGGGCCATGCCGCCGATGGGCGTGGCGAAGATCGGTGCGTCGGGTGACGCTCCGGCGGTGAGCGCCCGGTCCCGCTGGGCGGTGCAGGAGCGGATGAGGCTGGGGTCGCCCGATCGGGCGGCCGCGTCGAGCTGCGGGACCACGGCAGCCAGGCTCATGGTGGCGGTGTCGCCGGCGTTGATCCCGCCGAGGAGCGGGTCGATCAACCGGTCGACGACCTCATCGCCCAACCGTCGCCGCAGGTACGGCCCGATGGCCGTGTCGCCGCCTGAGGCCCCTGGGTCGTCGGGATCGGCCGGGAGCGTGAGATCCGCACGAGCCCGCTCGACGCCCTCGGCCGACACGATGCCGCTGGCTGCGAGGGCATCGAGGTCGGTCGGGACCCCCATCACGTGGCCGGTGGGGAGCGGCCGGCGGGCGCCGTCGAGGAACAGGTGGGCCGTCCGCTCGGCGGGCGAGATCAGCTCGCCGTCGATCTCCAGGTCGTGGCACAGCGCCAGCGCCCACGGCACCCGCAGCAGGAACGCGTCGGCCGTCTCGTCGACCGGCCGGCCCGCCACCAGCGAGGTCTGGAGCTTCCCGCCCAACCGGTCCGGCTCCACGACCGTGACCTCGACCCCGCCCTGCGACAACCGGTACGCCGCGGTGAGCCCGGTGATCCCCCCACCGACGACCACCACCCGCTCGGGCCGCTGCGCCGTCACGGGTCCCTCCGTTCTTGTCCCTTTTCGACACGCTGAGGCTGCAGATCTTGGACAAGAACGGATCCGCCGGGCTTCTTGTCCAAGATCGACACGCTGGGAGTGCAGATCTTGGACAAGAAGGGTGCAGCGGTGGCGTCCATCGGGGTCGGTCAGTTCGTCCGGGCGGGGAGGGCGAGGTCGGCGATGCGGGTGGCGAGGGCGGCGAGCACGGTGGGGTCGTCGTTGAGGACGCGGGTGCGGGCGAAGGCGATGCCGGTGTCGGCGGCGACGCCGGCGGCCTCGATGTCGAGGTCGTACGCCACCTCCAGGTGGTCCGACACGAAGCCCTGGGGGCACACGAGGATGCCGTCGACCTCGCCCGATGCCGCCCGCTCGCGGATCACCTCGAGGATGTCGGGGCCCCGCCACGGCTCGGGGGTCGCCCCGGCGCTCTGCCACGCGATCGACCATCGGGGGTCATCGAGCGACCCCGCGCCGTCGGTGGCCTCGCGGTGGCGCAGCCCGACCTGGGCGGCCGCGGCTTCGGCCGACGCCCGTAGCTCGTCGGGGTAGGGGTCGCCGTCGAGCACCCGCTCCGGCAGGGAGTGGGCCGTGAACACGACCTCGGTCCGCGGCGGCAGGCTCCCCAGGCCATCGGCGACGGCGCCCGCGAGGAAGGCGCGGTACTCGGGCAGGTCGTGCCATCTCTCGATCCCGATGGCGGGCAGGTCGGCGGTGGCCGTGGCGGCCGTGACCCGAGCCTGATACTCGCCGACGCTGAACCCCGAGTAGTGCGGGGCCAGGACCACGCCGACGATCGACGAGACGCCCTGTTCGGCCAGGGCGGCGACACCGTCTTCGATGAACGGGAAGGCGTGCTTCTGACCGAGCGCGGTGACGAAGCGGCCGGGGTGGAGGTGCTCCAGTGCGGCGGTGATGGCGGCCACCTGGTCCGCGGTGCGGGCCGCGAGGGTGGACGTGCCGCCGAGGGCGTCGTAGCGCGCCTGGAGGTTGGCCAGCTGCTCGGGTGTCGGGGGCCGGCCTCGCCGGATGTGGGTGTAGTACGGCTCGACGTCATCGGGGGTGGCGGGCGTCCCGTAGGCCATCACCACCACGCCGACGCGACCGTCGGCGGGCACCGCCGTCACGCGACCTTGCCTTCGGCGTGCACCAGCTCCACCACGCGCTCGAGGACCTCGGGGTCCGTGTCGGGCAGCACCCCGTGGCCGAGGTTGAAGATGTGGCCGCGGTGCCCCCCGGCGCGGCGCAGCACGTCGCGGGACCGGTCGAGGGCGACGTCGGCCCCCGCCAGGACGGCCACCGGGTCGAGGTTGCCCTGGAGCGCGGTCTCGTTGCCGAGGCGGGCGCGGGCGTCGTCGAGGTCCATGCGCCAGTCGATGCCCATCACGTCGGCCCCGGCGTCGCGCATGTGGGTCAGCAGCTCGCCCGTGTTCACCCCGAAGTGGATCCGGGGCACGCCCGTGGACGCGATGCCTTCGAGCACCTTCTGCGATGCGGGCTGGACGTATCGGACGTAGTCCGACGGGGACAGGGCGCCGGCCCACGAGTCGAAGAGCTGGACGGCCGAGGCGCCGTTGGCCACCTGGCTGCGCAGCGAGGCGAGCGCGAGGTCCGCGAGACGGTCGAGCAGCGCGAACCAGAGCTCGGGCTCGGTGTACATGAGCGCCTTGGTGTGCTCGTAGGTCCGGCTCGGACGGCCCTCGACCAGGTAGGAGGCGACGGTGAACGGGGCGCCGGCGAAGCCGATCAGGGGCACGTCGCCCAGCTCCCGCACCAGGTTGCGCACGGTCTCGAGCACGTACGGCGTGTCGGCCTCGGGGTCGAGCGGGCGGATGCGCTCGAGGTCCGCGGCGGAGCGGAACGGCTGCTCCACCACCGGTCCGATGCCGGGGGCGACATCGACGCCGAAGCCGATGGCCTCGATGGGCGTGACGATGTCGGAGTACAAGATGGCGGCGTCGGTGCCGTAGCGGCGGACCGGCTGGAGGGTGATCTCGGTGGCGAGATCGGGCGTGCGGATGGCGGTCACGATCGAGCCGGTCCCGCGGATCGCCCGGTACTCCGGCAGCGACCGTCCGGCCTGGCGCATGAACCAGA
>CAZCVS010000181.1:0-6750 GCA_964501845.1 uncultured Iamiaceae bacterium | reverse complement strand
CCCCGGGCGCTCGGTGGAGTACGTCTTCGCCCGGGAGCGGCCGATGGACATGATGTTGCCCATCTGGCCCTGCGCCCGGCGCTGCATGAAGATGAAGAAGCCGATGATCAGCAGCGGGAACAGCAGGATCGGCAGCCAGGTCTCGATGAACGAGGGGGTCGGCGTCTTGGGCTTGAACTCGACGTCGTGCTCGGTGAGCAGCTCGCGGTCGGCATCGGGGAAGGGGATCAGGCCGGTGGTGTCGAACGCGGTCCCGGCTTTGTCGTCGAGCTTGCCGGTGATCTGACCGGTCTTGTTGTCGTAGGTGACCTTGGCAACCTTGTCCTCGCTCACCTGGGTCAAGAACTTGCTGTAGGGGTAGCTGTCGGAGTCGCTGCGGTCCTGGTTGATGACCACCAGCAGGAGCACGCCCGCCGCGATGGCCACCGCCCACACCGCCCAGCTGGCGGGACCCTTCAGGCGCCCGGGGGTGCCGCCGGGACCGGTTGCGCCGGGACCGCCGGAGCCGCCCTGGCCGGGGCCGAGGGGGCCGCGGTTGCGAGGCGGAGGGGGTGGGGGAGGCGGGGGAGGCGGCGAACCGTCAGGAGACATGGCGCCATGCTAGGGGTCCGATCCCCCCGTGAGGCAGCCGGCTGGGCCGCAACCATCCCACCACCGGTCCCGGCGCCTCACTACCCTGCCGCAGATGCGTCGAGGATGTGCCCGGCCCGCCTGTGGCGAGGCAGCAACCGTCACCCTGTCCTACGGGTACGAGTCCGCCACCGTGTGGCTGGAACCGCTGACCCCGGAGGGCCATCCGATGACCCACGACCTCTGCGACCGCCACGCCGCCCGCACGGTCCCCCCGCGCGGCTGGGAGCTGGTCGATCTGCGCCAGGTCCCCGCTTCGATGGCCTCCTGAGCGACCTCCCCGCGGGCGGCCCACCTGCCCTGCCCCGTTAGGCTCTCGCCGCCATGGCCATCCCCAACCCGTCCGCCGGGTCGTCCACCGCCCGAGCATCGGCGAAGCCCACGTGGGGTCTCGGTGACGCCCTGGTCGGCTGGGTGGTGGCCTACCTGTTCGCCCAGGTCGTCGGCGGGATCGTGCTCGTCGCCGGCGGGTTCACGACCAAGGCGGAGATCAAGGCCGCCCCGCTCACCTGGACCATGGCGGCGGGCCTCCCCATCTGGATCGCGTTCACGACGATCGTCGTGGTCACGGGCAACCGCAAGGGCAACGGGTGGATCCGCGACTTCCACGTGTCCCTCCGCCGGATCGACCTGCCGGTCGGGATCGTCGCCGGCGTGGTGGCCCAGTTCGTGCTGGTGCCGCTGATCTCCTGGCCGATCCTTCAGCTGAGCGGCCAGGACCCCGACGACCTGGCCAAGCCTGCGCGCGACCTGGCCGACAAGGTCCACGGCACGGGCGGCGCCCTCCTGCTCATCCTCGTCGTCGGCGTCATCGCTCCGATCGCCGAGGAGCTGTTCTTCCGCGGCCTGCTGTTCCGAGCCTTGGAGAAGCGCTGGGACCAGTGGTGGGCGCTCGGCCTGTCGAGCGCGCTCTTCGCTGCCACCCACGTCCAACCGCTCCAGTTCCTGCCGCTGATGGCCGCGGGTGCCGTGTTCGGCGGAGTCATGATGTGGACCGGTCGGCTCGGAACGGCGATCGTGGCCCACATGGCCTTCAACATCTCGACCGTGGTGGTGCTGTTGTGGGTGACCTGACCGACCCCGATCCCGATCCCGACGTCCTGCGCGGCCCCGACCCCGGCGCCAGCGCGGATGGCGACCACGCCGGCGCGGCGGCGGCCGATCCCGACGGGGGGTCGATCGAGGCTCCCGATCCTGACACCGAGCCCGAGCCCGAGCCCGAGCCCGAGCCCGAGCCCGAGCCCGAGCCCGAGCCCGAGTCCGAGTCCGAGTCCGAGCCCTGGGTCCCGCTCGGTGCCCGTCTGAGCCGGGCATGGGGACGCACCGTCGACCGCTTCAGTGCCGATCCGGGTCTGGCGGTCGAGGCCGCGGTCACCGTCGGGGTCGTGGCGATCGGCACGATCATCGTGCTGGCGACCCTCAAGCCCCAGAACCTCTTCAGCAACACCACGCCCACCGGCGGCGACATGGGCTCGCACGTGTGGGGGCCCCGCTACCTGATCGACCACCTGCTGCCGAACCTGCGGCTCTCCGGGTGGACGCCCGACTGGTACAACGGCTTCCCCGCCTACCAGTTCTACATGGTGGTCCCCTCGCTGTTCGTGGTGCTGCTGCACGTCGGGCTGCCCTGGTACCTCGCCATCCCCGCGGCGGGCCTGACCATCGTGGTGGCGCTGGGCGGCTGGCTCCGCGAGCGCCTGTACCCGTACCGCTGGCTGCTGTTCGCCGTCGGCGTGGTCGCGCTCAACCTGGCGGTGCCGCTGTCGTACAACCGCTCGTTCAAGATCGTGACCGCCATCGGCCTGCTGTCGCTGCCCGTCGCCTGCTGGGCGCTGGCCAAGGCCGCCGAGCTGCCGTTCCCGACGCCGCCGCTGTTCGCCGCCGCGGGGGTCATCTTCGTCTTCAACCGAGAGCCGGCGTTCAACAACACCGGCAACATCATCGGCGGCAACTTCCAGTCGACGATGGCGGGCGAGTTCGCCTTCTCCATCAGCCTCACCCTCTCCGTGCTGTACCTCGCGGTCGCAGTGCGTGGCCTGCGGAACGGCAAGCACCGGGCCCTCGCCGCGCTCCTGTTCGCCCTGGCCGGCCTGTGCCACCTCATCCCGGCGTTCTTCGTCCTCGGCTGCACCGGTGCGCTGTTCCTCGTCCACCCCGACCGCAAGCGCTTCCGGTGGCTGGCGACGATGGTGCCGGTGGCCGGCCTGCTCACCGCGTTCTGGGTGGTGCCGTTCGCGCTCCGCAGCGACTACGTCAACGACATGGGCTGGGAGCGCCTCCCGCTGCCCAGCGGCGAGGTCACCGGTGTGGGGTACTACCTGTGGCCCGGCGCCCTGCGCCTCCTCTTCATCGCCGGGATCGTCGGCGTGGTGCTCTCGCTGGTCCGCCGCTACAGCGTCGGGCTCGTGCTCGGGCTGGCCTGGGCGGGGGTCGCGGTCGCCTTCTGGCTCCTGCCGCAGATGCGGCTCTGGAACGCCCGGCTCCTGCCATTCATGTACCTCTCCGTGGCGCTGCTCGCCGCGCTCGGCGTCGGCGAGCTGCTCCGCATCATCGGGGCGGCCGGATCCGGCGACGTCCGTCGCCCGCTGCGGGCCGTCACGGTCGTGGGAGCGATCCTCGTCGGCGGCGGCTCCCTGGTCTACGCCGCGCTGCCGATCCAGACGATCGACGGTCCGGTGTGCTCGACCCGGTGGCTCCCCACCGCGGTCGAGGAGGTGATCACGGACGTGCTCTGCATCAAGCGCGTGCCCGTGACCGACGCCGACAACGTGACCAAGACCCGCTCGTCGTGGCTGCTCTTCTCCACCACGGAGCAGAACCAGGCCGGCGGGTGGGCCGAGACCGACTACTCCGGGCTGGAGTCCAAGCAGGCTCAGCCGCCGGGGTGCGACGCCGAGGGATCCACGGTGGCGTGCACCTCTGGCGGGTGGAAGGAGTACAAGCACCTGATCCAGACGATGGCCGGCATCGGCGAGGACGAGCGCTACGGCTGCGGCCGGGCGTTCTGGGAGTACGACGGCAGCCGGATCGGCGGCTACGGCACGCCGATGGCGCTGATGATGCTCCCGTACTTCACCGACAGCTGCATCGGTTCGCAGGAGGGCCTCTACTTCGAGTCCTCCACGACGGTCCCGTTCCACTTCCTGATGCAATCCGAACTATCCACCGGCCCCTCCAACCCCCAGCGCGACCTGCCCTATCCCGGGTTCGACATCGACGCGGGCGTCCGCCACCTGCAGATGCTCGGCGTGCGGTACTACCTCGCCTCGACCACCAACGCCGTCGACCAGGCCAGTCGGCACCCCGACCTCACGGAGATCGCGGTCAGCGGGCCATGGCACATCTACGAGGTGGCCGACGCCGCCGCGGTGGCCCCGCTGGCGAACGAGCCGGTCGTGGTCACGGGCATCGACCAGAGCCAGGACGGGTGGCTGCCGACCGCGAGCGCCTGGTTCGGAGACCCGAGCGCCCTCGACGTGCCCCTCGCCGCCAGCGGCCCCGACTCCTGGAAGCGGGTCGAGGCCAACCCGGTCTCCACCGAGCTGCGTCACCTCGTCAAGTACGCCCGCGACCAGCTGGGCGAGACCGGCACCATCGACGAGGTCCCCGAACTGCCCCGCACCGCGCTCCCAGATGTCGAGGTCAGCGACATCGAGATGGGCGACGACACCATCTCGTTCTCCGTCTCGAAGCCGGGCGTGCCGGTCCTCGTGCGGACGTCGTACTTCCCGAACTGGGAGGTGTCCGGAGCGGAGGGCCCGTACCGGGTCACGCCCAACCTCATGGTGGTCATCCCGACCGACACCGAGGTGTCGATGCACTTCGGCCGGACGCCCGTCGACTGGCTGGGCATCGGCCTGACGCTCATCGGGCTCATCGGGCTGGTGTGGTTGTCGCGCCAACCGGCGATCGACGTCGAGCCGGAGACGCCACCCCGCCTGTCGCGGTGGATCGACCGCAAGCTCACCATCGAACGGACGCCTGCACCCGGGTCGGCCACGGGCCCGCAGCGAGAGCTCGCGCCGGAGGCCCCGGTCATCGACCCCTCCTCCCTGAAGCCCGAGCAGGCGGCGAGGATCCTGCTCGCCGCCGCTGGCTTCTCGACGTCGCCCGAGGCCGTGGCCCAGGTGCTGGCGGACCCGGAGCACACCACCGCGGTCTTCCGCTCGGCGGCCCGCAACAGCCATCCGGACCACCCGACCGGCTCGATCGAGGCGTTCCACCTGGTGACCGGCGCGAAGGCCGCGCTCGACGGGAGCGCCTAGGTGAAGCCCTCCCCGCGCGGCGAGATCCTCCGGACGCTCTCCACGCCCCGCACCGTGCCACCGGCGCCCGGCGAGGTGCGGCTGAGCGTGGTCGTGCCCGCATACGGCGAGGTCGACGGCATCGCCGCGGCCATCGCCCGCATCCGCGGCGAGCTGGCGGCAGTGGACGACGACGGCGGGCTCGAGGTCGTCGTGGTCGACGACGGGTCGGGCGACGGCACCGCCGCAGCCGCCCGCGAGGCCGGTGCCGACCAGGTCCTGGCGTTCCCGGAGAACCGGGGCAAGGGCGCGGCGGTGCGCGCCGGGATGCTGGTCGCCACCGGTCGCACCCTCGTCTTCACCGATGCCGACCTCTCCTACGCGCCGGCGCAGATCGAGCGCCTGCTGACCACGGTCGAGTCGGGCTGGGACGTGGTCGTCGGCAACCGCCACCACGAAGGCTCGACCACCATCGTCGCCGCGGGCGTGCTGCGCCAGGTCGGGGGGCGGGCCATCAACCTCGCCACCCGGATGGTCCTCGTGGGCCCCCACCAGGACACGCAGTGCGGCCTCAAGGCGTTCCGCTCCGACGTCGCCCGGGTCATCTTCGGCCGCAGCCGCATCGACGGGTTCGCGTTCGACATCGAGGTCATCCGCCTGGTCGAGCGCTACGGGCTCTCGCTGCAGGAGGTCGAGGTCGAGGTCGTCAACTCCGACCGCTCGACGGTCCACGTCGCTCGCGACGCCGTGGCGCTGCTGGCCGACCTGGTGCGCATCCGGCGGGCCGCGGCGAAGGGGGCCTACGACCTCGGCCCCGCCGAGCGGGACGCGCTGGGGCTCGGGCCGCTCCACCCGGGCGGGTAAGGTCGCTGGGCCATGTCGGACCTCGATGCCATCTTCAAGGCGTACGACGTTCGGGGCACCTACCCCGATCAGATCGACGCAACCGGTTGTCACGCCATCGGTGCCGCGTTCGCCCGCTTCGCCCTGCGCGAGGGCGGCGCCGTGCCCGAGATCCTCGTCGCGCGCGACATGCGCCCGTCGGGCGTGGAGCTGGCCGAGGCGTTCAGCGACGGCGTCCGCTCCCAGGGCGTCGACGTGGTCGACATCGGGCTCGCGTCCACGGACCTCCTGTACTTCGCCTCCGGGTCGCGGGGCGCTCCCGGGGCCATGTTCACCGCTTCGCACAACCCGGCCCAGTACAACGGCATCAAGTTCTGCCTCGCCGGGGCGCGGCCGCTGGGCCTGGACTCCGGCCTGGCCGAGGTCCGCGACGGCGCCCGGACGCTGCTGCCGGCGGTCGCCACCCGCGGCGGCTACTCGCAGACCGATCTGCTGGGCGCCTTCGCCGACCACGTCCGGTCCTTCGTCGACACCTCGGTCTTCAAACCGCTCAAGGTGGTGGCCGACACCGCCAACGGCATGGGCGGCCTCGTCGTCCCCGCGGTGTTCGAGGTGCTGCCCTTCGACCTCGAGATCATGTACGAGGAGCTCGACGGCCGGTTCCCGAACCACCCTGCAGACCCGTTGCAGCCCGAGAACCAGCGGGACCTGTGCAACCGGGTGCGCGAGGTCGGGGCCGACATCGGGTTCGCGTTCGACGGCGACGCCGACCGGGTGTTCGTGGTCGACGAGCAGGGGATCGGCATCTCCGGCTCCGCCACCACCGCGCTCGTGGCGGCCGGTGTGCTGGAGAAGGAGCCCGGGGCCACCATCCTCCACAACCTCATCTGCTCGAAGGCCGTCCCCGAGGTCGTCCGCGAGCGCGGCGGCACGCCGGTGCGCACCAAGGTCGGCCACAGCTACATCAAGGCCGAGATGGCGGCCACCGGCGCGGCGTTCGGCGGCGAGCACTCGGCGCACTACTACTTCCGCG
>CAZCVS010000180.1:0-6765 GCA_964501845.1 uncultured Iamiaceae bacterium | reverse complement strand
GTATGGACCCGGAGTACACGGTGATGGGCCGCGTGGCGCGGCGCATCTGGGCCACAGCGATGCGCGACCGCTACGGCGCCAACGAGCGCAGCCAGAAGCTGAAGTACCACGTGCAGACCAGCGGCCGGTCGCTGCACGCCCAGGAGATGGCGTTCAACGACATCCGCACCACGCTCCAGGCGCTCATCGCCATCTACGACAACTGCAACAGCCTCCACACCAACGCCTACGACGAGGCCGTCACCACCCCCACCGAGGAGTCCGTGCGGCGGGCCCTCGCCATCCAACTGGTCATCAACGAGGAGTGGGGCCTGGCCATGAACGAGAACCCCAACCAGGGGTCGTTCATCGTCGACGAGCTCACCGACCTGGTGGAGGCGGCCGTGCTCGCCGAGTTCGACCGCATCGCCGAGCGCGGCGGCGTGCTGGGCGCCATGGAGACCGGCTACCAGCGCGGCCGCATCCAAGACGAGTCGCTCCTGTACGAGACCCGCAAGCACGACGGCTCGCTCCCCCTCATCGGCGTCAACACCTTCCTCCCGCCGGCCACCGAGACCGACGACGACGCCGAGCACGTCGAGATCGAGCTGGCCCGCAGCACCGACGACGAGAAGCAGAGCCAGCTCCGCCGCCTCGAGGCGTTCCACACCGCCCACGCCGGCGAGCGCCCCGCCGCCCTCGCCCGCCTCCAGGAAGCTGCCCTCGCCGGCGACAACCTCTTCGAGGTCCTCATGGACGCCACCCGCTCCTGCTCGCTCGGCGAGATCACCCACACCCTCTTCGAGGTCGGCGGCCGCTACCGCCGCAACGTCTGACCCGCCCGATCCCGAACTTTCGATGATCGAGGTTGCACCGCAACCGTTCGCGTCGAAAGTTCGGAAGAGCGGCGGGAGGTGTGGCCGAACTTTCGATGCCAGTGGTTGCACCGCAACCGTTCGCGTCGAAAGTTCGTGGGAGGTCGGGGCGTGGTAGCCACTCGGCATGGGCGAGCGGTTCGATGTCGAGGCACTGCTGGGTGAGCTGACGCTGGAGGAGAAGGCGTCGCTGGTCTCGGGGTCGGGGTTCTGGTGGACCCGGCGGATCGAGCGGCTGGGGATCCCGTCGATCATGGTGAGCGACGGGCCTCACGGGCTGCGCAAGCAAGCCGGCCAGGGCGACCACGTGGGTGTCGGCGGGAGCATACCGGCCACGTGCTTTCCGACGGCCTCGGCACTGGCCTCGAGCTGGGACCGGGATCTGGTGCGGGCGGTCGGCGCCGCGATCGGGACCGAAGCCCGGGCCCAGGACCTGGCCGTGGTGCTCGGGCCCGGCATCAACCTCAAGCGCTCGCCGCTGTGCGGGCGGAACTTCGAGTACCTGTCCGAGGACCCCGTGCTCGCCGGAGAGCTCGGGGCGGCCATGGTCGAGGGCATCCAGGGCCAGGGCGTGGGCACCTCGCTCAAGCACTTCGCCGTCAACAACCAGGAGCACGACCGCCTCCGGGTCAGCGCCGATGTTGACGACCGCCCGCTGCGGGAGCTGTACCTCGCCGGCTTCGAGCGGGTCGTGCGCAACGCCCAGCCGTGGACGGTGATGTGCAGCTACAACCGCATCAACGGCGTGTACGCATCCCAGGATCCGTGGCTGCTCACCGAGGTGCTGCGCGACGAGTGGGGCTTCGACGGTCTGGTGATGTCGGATTGGGGCGCGGTCGACGACCCGACGAAGGCGCTGCCCGCGGGGCTCGACCTGGAGATGCCGTCGACAGGAGGCGCCAGTGCCCGCGCCATCACCGCCGCCGTGCAGGCGGGCGAGGTCGACGAGGCCGCCCTCGACACCGCCATCACCCGCCTCCTCCAGCTGATCGACCGGGCGCTCCCCGGGGTCGAAGCCGACGACGAGTTCGACGCCGGTGCCCACCATGCGTTCGCCCGCACCGCGGCGGCCGAGTGCGTCGTCCTCCTCAAGAACGAGGAGAACCTCCTCCCGCTGTCACCGGACCTCAAGCACCTCGCCGTCATCGGCGAGTTCGCCCGCACGCCCCGGTTCCAGGGTGCTGGCAGCTCCAAGGTCAACCCGACACAGGTCGACGACGCCCTCACCGCGCTGCGAGCCGGTCTGGCCGACGACGTGACCGTCGACTTCGCACCCGGCTTCGGCATCGATGACCCGACCGTGGACTCGGACGCTCTGCGCGACGATGCCGTCGCCATGGCCGAGTTCGCCCATGCCACGGTCCTGTTCCTCGGCCTCCCACCCAGCTACGAGTCCGAGGGCTACGACCGGACCCACCTCGACCTCCCGGCGGAGCAGTTCGCCCTGCTCGACGCCGTCGCCGCCGTCACCGAGCGCCTCGTGGTGGTCCTGGCCAACGGCTCCGTCGTCGCCGTCGACGGCTGGCACAGTCGACCCCAGGCCCTGGTCGAGGGCTGGCTCGGCGGCCAGGCCGGCGGCGGGGCGATCGCCGACGTGCTCCTGGGCAAGGTCAACCCGTCTGGCCGACTGGCCGAGACCATGCCGGTCCGCCTCCAGGACACGGCCTCGTACGGGAACTTCCCAGGCGACGACCGCCACGTCCGCTATGGCGAGGGCCTGTTCATCGGCTACCGCCACCACGACGCCATCGACGGGCCCGTCAGCTACGCGTTCGGATACGGGCTCTCGTACACGGAGTTCGGCTACGACGACCTGGTGGTCGAGCCCCTGGACCCAGCGACCGCCGACGCAGGATGGCGGGGGCCGGCCCGGCTGCGGGTCACGGCCACGGTCACCAACACGGGAACCGTGGCCGGCAAGGAGGTCGTGCAGCTCTACGTGGGCGCGCCCGGCGCCTCCGTCTCCCGGCCGGTGCGGGAGCTCCGAGGGTTCACGAAGGTCCCCCTCGAACCCGGTCAATCGGAGCAGGTCGCCTTCGAGCTGGACGAGCGCGACCTCTCGTACTGGTCCACGCGGACCGACGGCTGGGTCCTCGAGCCGGGCCGGTTCGAGATCGCCGTCGGCGCCTCCTCCCGGGACCTGCGGCTCACGACGACGGTCGACGTCGACGCGCCGCCCATCGCCTACCCGCTCGACCGCAGCAGCACGCTCGCCGAGTGGCTCGACCACCCCATCGGCCACGAGATCCTCATCGATGCCCTGCGCCACAGCCGCGCCGGCGATCTCAGCGGACTGACCGCCGACCCCGAGCGCCTCCGCATGCTCGGCTCGTTCCCCATGACTCGCCTGAGCACCCTCCTCGGCGATGCCCTCGACGACGACACCATCGACCGGCTCCTCGCCCGCCTCGACGGCTGACCGCCCACCCATCACCCCACCCCACCCCACCCCACCCCGAACTTCGTATCTCAGAGCTCCCAAACGGGCGCTCCCACCTACGAAGTTCGATGGGGCGGCCCGTCCGGGGGGGTCGGGTCACCCTCGGTTGCGGAAGTTCTCGCAGTCGTCGTTGTCGCAGACGAAGGCGGTGTCGAGCACGTTCGACGGGTCGGCAGGGAGCATGGTGACGCCGCAGAACCCGCAGATCGGGGCGCGACCCACGGCCGCTCCCCCATCGAGGCCGAGGCGCTCGTCGCCGTCGTCCTCGTCGCCCCACGGGTCGTCGTCGACCGCGTCGATGCCGGTGTCGTCCTCGTCATCGGCCCGACCGACCAGGTCGGCATCGGCATCGTCGAAGCGGTCGGGCACGGCGTCGGGCCTCAGGCCGTCAGGCTGAAGGCAGCGGCGAGGCGGCGCCACTCCTCGACCGTCGGATCGGTGCCGTCGGTCAGGACCTGGATGCACACGTGGCTGGCGCCGGCGTCGAGGTGGGCCTGCACCCGGGCCACGATCTCGTCCTCGGTGCCCCAAGCCACGATCGTGTCGACGAGCCGGTCGCTGCCGGCGTGGGCGAAGTCCTCCTCGGTCCACGACGGGTCGAGGCGGCGCAGGTTGTTCGTGTAGTTCGGCAGCGAGACGTAGGTCTTGGTGTGGGAGCGGGCGATGCTGCGCGCCCGCTGCGGATCGGTCTCGAACACCACCGCCTGCTCCACCGCGAGCACCGGACCGGCACCCAGCGCCTCGCGGGCGACGAGGGTGTGCTCGGGCGGCACGAAGTAGGTGTGGGCACCGGCGGCGCGGTCGCGGGCCAGCTCGAGCATCCGCGGGCCGAGGGCGGCGAGCACCCGCTGTGGCTCCGTCGTTGGCGGGGCGGCGAAGAACAGGGCCTGGTCCATGGCGTCGAGGTAGTCCCGCATCGCCGAGAACGGCTTGGAGTAGTCGTGCTGGCGGATGCCCTCGACCATCACCTGGTGGCTGACGCCCAGCCCCAGCAGGAAGCGGTCGGGGTAGGCCTCGGTGAGCGTGCGATGGGCGGCGTTGGCGGTCATCGGGTCGCGCCCGTAGATGCCCGCGATGCCGGTGGCGATGGCGATGTCGGTCCCGCCCCGCAGCAGGAGCGCGGCGCTCGTGAACGCCTCCCGGCCCACCGCCTCGGGCACCCAGACGGCGCCGAACCCCAGCTCGTCGAGCTCGTCGACGTGCTCCACGCCCTGGGCCGACGGCACCAGGTCGAGGGTGAAGGTCCAGATCCCGATGCGGCCGATGTCCATGGGCCGAACCTACCGGCGCCCCGCTCCGACGACGCCGGGCGCGAGAATCTCCACCGTGATCGACCCCGCACCCGGCCGACGGCCCAACGTCATCCTCGTCAACTGCGACGACCTCGGGTACGGGGATCTCGGCTGCTACGGGTCCACCCGCAACGCCACGCCGACGATCGACCGCCTGGCCGCCGAGGGGCTCCGCTTCGACGACTTCTACATGGCGTCGCCGGTGTGCTCGCCGTCGCGCGGCGCCATGTTGACCGGCTGCTACCCGCCCCGGATCGGGTTCGACTCGTTCGACGGCCTCCCGGTCCTGTTCCCGGGCCAGGGCCTCGGCCTGCCGACCAGCGAGGTCAGCCTGGCCACCGTCTTGCGCGACGCCGGGTACCGGACCCAGATGGTGGGCAAGTGGCACTGCGGCGACCAGCCGGGCTTCTTGCCCACCGACCACGGCTTCGACCACTGGTTCGGGCTCCCGTACAGCAACGACATGGGCCGCCAGCTGTACCCGACCGACGGGCCGCTCGCCCCGCCCCCCGACACCGAGCCGTTCTACCTGAACCCCCTCCCCCTCATGCTCGACGAGGCGGTGATCGAGCAGCAGCCCGACCAGGCCGCCCTCACCGAGCGCTACGTGAGCGAGGCCGTGCGGTTCCTCCGAGACGCCCGCGAGGAGCCGTTCTTCCTCTACTTCGCCCACCTCTACGTCCACATCCCGCTCTACGTGCAGCCGCGCTTCGCCGCGGCGTCGGACAACGGCGCGTACGGCGCCGCGGTGGCCTGCATCGACTGGGCGCTCGCCGTGCTGCTCCACGAACTGGAGGCGCTCGGACTCGACGAGGACACGATCGTGATCTTCACCAGCGACAACGGGTCCCGTGGCGTCGAAGGCGGCAGCAACGAACCCCTCCGCGGGGCCAAGACCACCACCTGGGAGGGCGGCATGCGGGTGCCGTGCATCGTGCGGTGGCCCGGTACCGTGGCCCCGGGCCGCACGACCACCGAGGTGGCGACGGCCATGGACCTTTACCCGACGCTCGCCAGGCTCTGCGGGGGCGAGGTGCCCGCCGACCGGACCATCGACGGCCGCGACATCGGCCCCCTCCTGTTCGCTGACGACGCCACCTCCCCGCACGAGGTGCTCCTCTACTACTGGATGGACCAGCTCGAGGCGGTCCGCGCCGGGCGGTGGAAGGTCCACTACGCCAAGCACGGCGTCGAGCGGACCGAGCTGTACGACCTCGACGCCGACCCTGGCGAGACGACCGACCTGGCCGACCAGCACCCCGAGGTCCTCGCCGAGCTCGAGGTCCACGCCGAAGCGGCCCGGACCTCGCTGGGCGACGGCCTCCAGGGCCGCATCGGCTCCGATGTGCGACCGATCGGGCGGATCCCCGACCCGGTCACGCTCACCACCTACGACCCTGACCACCCCTACTACCTGGCGGAGTACGACCTCACCGACCGGGGCTGAGACGCCGGCACGCTCACCGACGCAGCCCGGCTGCGCTCGGAACCGACCGGCCGCGAGGCACAACGCTCCGCCACACCGGTAGATTCGGCCGATGGGCAAGGACATCCCCCTCGGCCGCATCGCCGGGATCAAGGTCGGCATGGACGTCACCGTCTTCCTCTTCGCCGCCTTCCTCGCCGTCACGCTCGCCACCGCCCAGCTCCCGGGGCTCAGCCGCGGCCACTCCGACGCCGCGTACTGGATCGCCGGCATCGGCGGCGCGTTCTTCCTCTTCGTCTCCCTCCTCGTCCACGAGATCGGCCACGCGCTGGTGGCGAAGGACGAGGGCATCGGCGTCGAGAGCATGGGTCTCACGCTGCTCGGCGGCGTCACCCGGATGGAGTCCTCGCCCACCACGCCAGGTGCCGAGTTCCGGGTGTCGGTCGTGGGGCCCATCGCCAGTGCCGCCTGCGGCGTGGTGTTCCTCGTGGGCTCGTTCCTGCTGCCCGACACCGGCCTCTGGGACCTGGTCGGCGCCCTGTTCTTCTGGGCCGGCTACGTGAACATCTTCCTCGCCGTGCTCAACATGGTCCCCGCGGCCCCGCTCGACGGCGGCAAGGTGCTGTCGTCGATCATCTGGCGGGCCACCAACAGCCAGTCCACGGCGTTGACGTGGTCCGGCGCCGCCGGCATCGTGGCCGGCATGGCCCTGGCCACGTGGGGCCTGCGCGACCTCAGCCGGGGCGGCGCGAC
>CAZCVS010000179.1:0-6791 GCA_964501845.1 uncultured Iamiaceae bacterium | reverse complement strand
CCCGAGGATGATGGCTTCGAGGTACGACATCGCCGGACACCTTGCCATCTGGGCACGACCGCACCGGGATCGTGGTGGACTCGGCGGTCCCCTTCTTGACGCTCCCGCCGTGGTTGGCTGGAGGGGCTGCCGGTCGCGGCCGAGCGGCGGCGCCGACCTGGAGGGGCACCGGCATGGACCGACCACGCGAGGCAGAAGCGGGTCAGGAACCGGTGCGCCCGCGCCAGGGAGCCGTCGTCGTGGTGATCGCCGGGAGCCTGGCCCTCTCGATCCTCTTGGTCTTGGTGATCGGTGGGGCGTTCGCGGCCCGGCTGGCCGATGACAAGCCCCGCGCGGTGAGCGTGACCGACACCGGACCGGTCACGACCACCGAGCCGACCCCCGAGGTCGTCCTCGCGCCGCCGGTCTCGATCGACAACACCACGGCCACCGCAGCACCCGGCGGCTGACCCGGTCGGGGTCCAGCGTCAGCTGCCGGAGACGGTGATGCCGTGGACGACGAGGCTCATGCCCGCAGACCGCATCGGCAGCCACTCGAGGTCGGCGCCTACCGCGGCGACCTCGGCCAGCATGCGCTGGATCGACGAGGCGATGGTGAACTCGCGCAGGGGCTCGCCCAGCTCGCCGCCGGTGATGCGGAGGCCTTCGGCGCCGGTCGAGAAGTCCCCCGACACCGGGTTCACGCCCGAGTGGAGACCGGACACCGAGCTGATCAGCACGCCCTCGCCGACCTCGGCCAGCAGCTCGGGCTGGAGTTTGGTGCCGGGCACGAGCGACAGGGCGCGGCAGCCGACCGAAGGGGTCGACGAGAAGCCGCGCACCGCGTTGGCCGTGGAGACGGTGCCCGCGCGGCGGGCTGTGTAGGCGTTGTGCACGAACTGGCTGAGGCGGCCGCCCTCGATGAGGACGTTGCGCCGCGAGGCCAGGCCCTCGCCGTCGGTCTCCGACGAGCTGTAGGCCAGCGGGTTGGTGGCATCGTCGACCAGGGTGAAGCCGGCGGCGGCCACCTCCTCGCCGAGACGGTCGGCGAAGAGCGACCGGCCCTTCAGCACGGCCTCGCCCGACAGCGTGGAGCCGATGATGCCCAGCAGCTGGGCGGTCACGTAGGGGTCGAGCACGACCGTGACCCGCCCCGACGACGGCTGGGTGGCCCCCAACAGGCGGGTGGCCCGGCGCGACGCGTCGCCGGCGGCCACGGCGATGTCGAGGTCCTCGGGGGTTCGGCCCACCGAGAACCCGAAGCCGGTCTGGGTGTCGTCGCCGTCTTGGGCCACGCACGACGCCGACACGTAGCAGGAGGTCTCGCTCCCGTACGCCCGGATGCCGGTGGTGGAGACGACCGCACCCTCGGAAACACCGTCGGCGTAGTCGGCGGCATCGATGCCGGTGATGCGGGGGTCGTTCGCCCGCAGGGCCCGCTCCAGATCCACCGCCAGGTCGATCTTCGACTCGGTGGAGGCCTTCAGCAGGCTCTCCCGGTACAGGTCGAGGTCGGGGATGGCGATGCCGTCGGGCTCGGCCAGGCCCAGCCACTCGTCGGGCGTGGCGAACGTGGCGTTGTCGCGGGCCTCGGCCAGCGTCTCCGCCAGGACGTCCTCGTCGAGCGATCCGGCGTAGGCGAACCCCTGCCGGTGGTCGGCGATCACGCGGACCCCGATGCCGGCGGAGGTGGCCGACGCCAGCTGCTCGACGTCGCCCTCGTACACGCGCACCTCGGTGGACGACGAACGCCCTACCACGACCTCGACCTCCTCGCCCGCCTTGGCCAGCGCCACGATCCGGTCACCGATGGCCAGGAGCTCTTCACCGGTCACGTCGCTCATGCTGCGGTGCCTCCGACGGTGAGGCTGGAGACCCGGAGGGTGGGGACGCCGTCGCCGACGGGGACGCCCTGGCCGTCCTTGCCGCAGGTGCCGGGCGGGCCCATCTCGAAGTCGTTGCCGACCGCGTCGATCAGCTCGAGCACCTTGGGGCCGTTGCCGATGAGGTTGCCCTCGCGCAGCGGCTCGGTGACCTTGCCGTCTTCGATCAGGTACGCCTCGGTCATGCCGAACACGAAGTCCCCGGTGGCCGTGTTGACCTGACCGCCGCCGAGGTGCGCCACGTACACCCCGTTGGGGGTGTCGGCGATGATGTCGCCCGGGTCGGTGTCGCCGTTGGTGAGGATGGTGTTGGTCATGCGGACCATCGGGAGGTGCTTGTAGCTCTGGCGCCGCCCGTTGCCCGACAGCTTGCGGCCCTCTTTGCGGGCCCGGAGCTGGTCCCACATGTAGTCCGTGAGCACCCCGTCTTGGATGAGGACGTTGCGCTGGGCCGGCGTGCCCTCGTCGTCGATGGCGAAGGTCCCCCACTCGTTGCCCATGGTGCCGTCGTCGACGATGGTGACGAGCGGGGAGGCCACGAGCTGGCCCACCCGGTCGGCGAACACCGAGACCTTCTTCTGGATGTGGTCGGCCTCGAGGCCGTGCCCGCACGCCTCGTGGAACAGAACCCCGCCACCGCCCTTGCCGATGACGACGGGCAGCGCACCCGACGGTGCCGGCCGGGCCTTGAGCTTGGTGAGCGCCTGCTCCGCAGCCTCGTCGGCGAGGTCCTCGACCTGGTAGCGGTCGAACAGCTCGAAGCCCATCGTGTGGCCGATGGCGCGGCGCCCGGTCTGCATGCCGGTATCCCCGGAGGCGACCACGCCCACCACGAACAGGGTCCGGGTCTGGTCGTCGCTGGCGAGGAGGCCGTCGGAGTTGGCCACCAGGATGCGGCGGCGGCTGTCGCCGTAGGACGCCGAGACCTGCTTGATGGCGTCACCCTTCGACCGGGCCACCTCGTTCGCCCGCTGGAGCAGTTCGACCTTGGTGGCCTTCGCCACCTCATCGGGACGGGTCAGCACGGCCTGCGACGTGACCGGCTGCTCCGTGAGAGCGACCGTCTTCACACCGCCGCCACCCCCTCGGGCCGCGGCCGCCGCCGCCTCGGCCGCCGCGAGCAGGCCGGGCTCGGAGAGGTCCGCGGTGTGGGCGAACCCGGTGGTGTCGCCCACCACGACGCGGATGCCGGCGCCGCGGTCACGTCCCGATCCCAGCTCTTCGATCTTGCCGTCGTCGAGGCGGCCCGACGACGAGCGCTTGTCCTCCGCGAACACCTCGGCGAAGTCGCCGCCGGTCTGCAGAGCGGTGCCGAGCACCCGGGACACCACGGCTTCATCGATCACGGTGGACCTCACGCTTGTCGGCTTTGTTGGGCGGGCGCTTGGTGCACCTGTCCGAGGGCGGCTTATCGTACCGAGGTGCCTGTGCATCTCGGACTGACCGCGAAGATCGAGTTGGTCGTCGCCCCCGACGACACGGCTGTGGCCGCCCACTCGGGCGACGTCCCGGTCTTGTCCACCCCGCGCATCGTCGCGCTGTGCGAGGAAGCGTCGGTGACCGCGGTCGCCGGGCAGCTCGCCGACGGTGAGACGACGGTGAGCATGCGGGTCCAACTCGACCACCTCGCCCCCTCCGCGGTGGGCAGCACGGTCACGGCCAGCGCCAAGCTCGAGAAGGTCGAGGGCCGCCGCCTCAAGTTCTCCGTCTCGGTCACCGACGCCCGCGGCCTCGTCGCCGCCGGCAAGGTCACCCGGGTCGTCGTGGAGCGGGACCGCTTCATGGACAAGTGCCTCTAGTCCTCGTGTGGACTCGCCGTTTCCGCGGCTCGCATCCTCTGCTCGGCTAGCGCCTCGCATCTCCTCGGCTGGCGCCTCGGAGCTACCCATGCCGTACCTTCCGCTCAGGGCCACCTCGGCCTGGCGGCCTCGGCGACCGAGCCGCTCGGGCTCCTCGCCTTCGGCGAAAGCTGGCGCTGGGTGTCATCTCCATGAGGCAGAGTGACCGCATGAACGGAAAACAGATCCGGGTCGTCGGGCTCGATGCCGACGACACGCTGTGGCACTCGGAGGTGTACTTCGAGCGGACGCAGCGACGCTTCGACGAGCTGGTCGGCCGGTACGTCAGCGCGGATATCGACGTGCACGCCGCGCTCACCACCGCCGAGCGCCGGAACCTCGGTCGCTACGGGTACGGCATCAAGGGCTTCACCCTCTCGATGATCGAGTGCGCCATCGAGATCACCGACGGCGCCATCGGCGTCGACGAGCTGGCCCAGGTGCTCGCGGCCGGCCGGTCGATGCTCGACCACCCCATCGACCTGCTCGACGGGGTCGACGACGCGGTCACCACCCTCGCCGACGATGGCTACCGGCTCGTGATCGTCACGAAGGGCGACCTGCACCACCAGGAGATGAAGGTGATGGCCTCGGGCCTCGCCGACCGGGTGGAGCGCATCGAGATCGTCGCCGAGAAGGACGTGGACACCTACCGACGGGTGATGGCGTCCATGGATGCCGAGCCCCACCAGTTCGCCATGGTCGGCAACTCGGTGAAGAGCGACGTGCTCCCGGTGCTCGAGCTCGGCGGCCACGCCGTGCACGTGCCGTACCACATCACCTGGGAAGCCGAGCACGCCGATCACGACGGCACCGTCCCCACCCTCACCACCATCGCCGACCTCCCCGCCTGGTTGGCTGAGCAGTCCTAGCGGCAGCAAGGCAGCGTCAGAGCGAGGGCACCGTCCGGCTCACGTCCTCGCCGTCATCTGTCGCCCTTCGTCGGTGCGGTTGCTGCAACCACGCTCCCAGGCGGTCGCGACGGACTTCCTCGTCCGAACTTTCGATGGTTGTGGTTGCTGTGCAACGACAAGCATCGAAAGTTCGTTCCAGCGCCCGACCCGCACCCCGCGGGGCGCGTGGTTCCCACCGTTCGCACGGGAAGAGTCCCGATCCCCGAGCAAACGCAAGCGGACCAACGTGAGGAGGTCAGTCGACCAGCTGCTCCGCGGCGAGGAAGGGGGCGACGGCGTCCCACCAGGCCTGGGGGTTCTCGAACTGGGGGCAGTGGGCGGCGTCGGGGATCACGACCAGGTCGGCCGAGGGGATCGCGTCGGCGATGCGCCGCGATGCGGGCAAGAAGCCGCTGTCCTCGGCGCCGACGACCACCCGCACCGGCAGCGTGAGCCCGGCCAGCTCCGCCAGTCGGTCGGCGCGCGTCGTGAGCTCCACGCCCATGGCGGCGTACATCACCGGTGAGCAGCGGTGGACCTTGCCGTCGCTGAACTCGGCGTAGCCCGGCCGCTCGGCGCGAACGCGGAGGTCGGACGGGGCCTTCGGCTGCTGCGGCAGCTGGGCCAGCACGCCCACCAGACCGGCGATGCCCTCGGCGCGCAGCACCTCGACCCCGAACGCGACCGTCTCGGGGTCCAAGCCGTCGACCGGCCCGTGGTTCGTGTCCATGAGCACGAGGCGCTCGAGGCGGTCGGGGACGGCCAGGGCGAGCTCCTGGGCGACCATCCCGCCCATCGAGTGCCCCAGCAGGGAGAAGCGGGTCCAGCCCAGCTCGTCGGCCAGCCCGAGCAGGTCCGCGGCGAACAGCGCGAGCGAGTACCGGTCCTCGCGGTCGGGCTGGTCGCTGGAGCCGTGGCCCCGGAGGTCGGGGGCGATGGCCCACCAGCCCTCGTCGGCGAAGGCGTCGATCCAGTCGCCGAAGTCCTCCTTCGCCCCGGTGAAGCCGTGGGTGAGCAGCAGCGGGCGCCCGCCTCGGCCGGCCTCGAGCACATCGAGGCGAACCGAGCCGACCGTGCGGGACGCGACGTCGGCCATCAGTCCCCGGGACCCTTGCCGGACCCGAAGACCTTCGCCAGGTCGAGCTCCGTGACCTCCGATGCAGGCGGGACGGTGACGGTGACCGGCTCGTCGAAGTCGTAGAGCTCGATGGTCTGGGTGACCACGCCCGAGGCATCGGCGTCGGGGTGCACCTTGCTCAGCTCGGCGAGGTCGAACGAGACCGAGAACCGGCGGACGTAGCCGTCGTCGTCGATCCACGCCTCAGCGGGCACCGGCGCCAGGTCGGCGAGCGACACGCCGAGGCGGTCCAACCGGTCCTCGAGCTGCGTGCGACGGGCGGGGTCGACCTGGTCCAACGCCTTCGCCACGTCCAGGTCGACGGTCACATGACGGGTGGGCACCCCACGGACCTCCTCGGTGCCCACGGTGGTCACCGTCGCGCCGGCGCCCTCGAGGAGCGAGACGAACGAGCCGGGGTCGGCGTAGAGCCCGGCGCCCAGCCCCTCGGCCACGTCCGCCAGCTTCGGCGAGCTCACCTTCACCCACGGCCTGTCTCCGAGGAGCTCGGTGAACGGCGCCTTCACGTAGACCGTGTCGCCGTCGTAGACCGCCTCGATGGCGGCCTCGCCCGAGCGGCCGCCAGTCGTGCCGCCCACCTCCGCGGTCAGGTGGGCCCGTCCGTTCACGCCGTCGATCGCGCCCGACGCGTTCACGGTCACCGAGGGATCGCCGCCGGCCGGCGTGGTGCGCACGGTGATCGACACCCGCCCCGTGGTGACGGCACCGGTGGCCTGGGCCGCCTCCACCAGACCGGCGGCCTGCTGCGCCCTGGGCGCCACGGCCGAGGACACGATCTGGGTGCTGCCGCCGTCGGCCCCGCCGGTGGCACCGCAGCCGGCGACGAGGACGCTGAGCGACGCGGCCGCCACGAAGATCGATCGACGGACGAGACGGTTCGGCATCGGCACCCCTGCACCCGCACCACGTCCTCACGGCGAGGAACCGTCCGGCGGCGAAACGCCAGGTTACCGGGACCCTGAGGTCAGAAGGGCCGCGGATAGGGTTGAGCGGCAACTTGGACCGGACGGGGCAGGCGCGTGCAACCCACCAAACAGCGGCTGATCATGATCGCACGCCT
>CAZCVS010000178.1:0-6805 GCA_964501845.1 uncultured Iamiaceae bacterium | reverse complement strand
GCTCGCCGTCGGTGATCATGATGATCTGCTTGGTGCCGTGCTCGCGGGCGAGCATCTTGCGGGCGAGCTGGAACCCGTGCTGCATGTTCGTGCCGTAGACGTAGTCCCAGCTCACCTCGGGCAGTTTGCGGGGCTCGATGGTGCGGGCGACCTCGCTGAAGCCGACGAGCCCGAGGTAGTCGCGCGGGTAGCGGCTGGAGATGAGCGAGTGCAGCGCCATCGCCACCTTCTTGGCGGCGAGGAAGTTGTCGCGCATCGGCATCGAGAGCGACAGGTCGACCATGAGCACGGTGGCCGAGCGCACGGACAGCTCGGTCTGCTCGATCTCGAAGTCGTCGGGCGACAGCGTGACCGGTGTGCCGCCGCCCTGGCGCGCCACCGCGTTGCGGATGGTGCGCTCGATGTGGAGGTTGAACGGGTCGCCGAACTCGTAGGGCTTCGTGTCCATCGACCGCTCGTGGCCGAGCCCCGTCTTCGTGAGCTCGTGCTGGCCGAGCTTGTCGCGCGCCAGCTTGGAGAACAGGTCGTTCAATGCGTGCTTGCCGATACGGCGGAGACCGGCGGGCGTGAGCTCGTAGCGGCCCTCCCGGTTCTCGATGAGCCCGGCGTCGGTGAGCATCTCGGCCAGTTCCGCCATCTTCTCCAGGCTCTCGGCGGCTTCGTCACCGAGGAGCTGGCGGGCGCGGTCGAGGTCGACCTCGGCGAGGGCGCCCGGGTTGGCGGCGCCGCGCAGCAGCTGCTCGAGCTGGTCGAGGTCGCCCAGCTCGTTCATCACCTGGGCGGCGTCGGCGAAGCCGAGCGGATCCTGGCCCTGGAAGTCGTAGCGACGGTTCCAACCCAGGTCGGGGAAGGCGGCCTGGAGGTTGGCCGACAGCTGGTCCATCTGCCACTGCAGGTCCATGTCCTCGAGCAGCTGGTCCGACAGCCCTTGGAGCTGCGCCCGCTGCTCGGGCGTCATCGAGTTGAGCATCGCCTGCATGGCCGCCATGCGCTGGGCCATCAGATCGAGGAGCTCGTCGAGGTCGCGAGGGCCCTCCGGGAAGAAGTCGCCGAAGCGCTCCATGAACCCGTCGAAGTCCGGCTCGCGCCCCGCGGCCCGGTCCTCGAGCATCTTGTTCAGCTCCGCGAGCATGTCCTTGGTGCGCTGGAGCGCCTCGGGCGAGACGTCGCTCATGGCCCCGGCCATCTGGTTGAACCACCGCTGGGCGAGCTGGTCCCGCAGCTGCTGGGTGAGCTCCTCGAATCGCTCCCGGGCCTCCGAGCTGGTGAAGTCGTACTCGCCCAGCTCCTTCACCATGCCGGCCAGGTCCGGTGGCAGCAGATCGAGCTCCATGCGGCGCTCGGCGACGGCGTCGTCGGTGATCTCCTTGCGGCGCTGGTCACCGGAGTCGGCCGAGGCCTGCTGGAGCGCGTCGAGCGAATCCCGCTCCAGGTCCACCACCTCGCGGAGCTGCTGGGCGATGTCGTCGTACACCCCGCCGAGGTCGTACTGCTCGAGGCGCTCGCGCCGGCTCTGGCGCAGCTTCTCCATCAGGTCCTTCATGCCCGAGATGTGCTCGCCGTTGCGGTCGTCGAACCCGCTGTTCATCAGCCGGCGCAGCGCCGCGTTCAGATCGCCGTGGTAGAGCAGGTCGTCGTTGATCTCGTTGAGCACCGAGTCCGCATCGAGCTCGAAGCCGACCTGCGTCCCGTCCCAGCGCGAGTAGCGGACCTTCGGGGCGTTCGAGCGGCGGCGCAGCACGGGGTCGAGGCTACGCCCGCTTCGTGGAAACCGCCCCGGGTGGGCGAGGATGCAGCCGTGACCGCGACCGAGGACTTCCTGTGGGGCTCGCGCTGCCCGGTCGGGAGCGGTGCCGGGCCCACCTCGGACCTCGTCGCTCGGCGTGAGGCCCAGGGCGGCGCACCGGCGGGACCGCTGGATCTGGCCCGAGACCTCGACGCGCTGGAGCTCCGAGCGGCGCTGGGCCACGACGCGGTCCGGCTCACGTTCGACTGGGCCCGGCTCGAGCCTGAGGCTGGGACGCGCGACGGCGCCGTGGTGGAGCACCTGCGCGAGGTGCTGAGCACGGCCCGGCGCCTCGGGCTGGAAGCCTGGGGCTGCCTGCACGAGCGGGCGCTGCCTGGCTGGTTCTCCGTGGACGAGCACGGGCTGAGCGACGACCGCGCTCGCCGCTACTACTGGGCCCGCCACGTCGAGCAGGTCGGCGAGGACCTCGGCGACCTGGTCAGCGGCTGGATCCCGATGGTGGAGCCCAGCCGCTGGGCGCTCCAGGGCTGGCTCACCGCCTCCGGTCCGCCGGGGAACCGCGACGACGCTGAGGGCTTCGCCGAGGCGCTCGAGGGCGCGCTCCTCGGATCGATCGAGGCAGCCCAGCGCCTGCGGGGATCCGGTCGGCCGGTCGCATCGGCGCAGTGGGTCGTGCCCGCGTTCCCCGGACGGGTCACGCCCGACGTGCCTCCGTCGCCCGACGCCGAAGCCATGACGGGCACGGTCGACGAGGCGCTGTTCGGCTGCTGGCGGCGGCTGCTCCTGGAGGAGACGCTGGTGATCGGGCACCGGGCACCGGTCGAGGTGCCGGGTGCGCGGACGGCGTTCGACCGGATCGGCTTCACCTACCGCCACGCGGTGGCCGTCCGGGGCGACGGCGCGCTGCTCCCCTACCCCCAGCAGCTCCCGACCGGCGCCGACGGGCAGGTCACCTGGGCCGAGGGCCTGGCCCTCGCCGTGCACCACGTCGCCGAGACGTTCGGCGACCGCCCGCTGCACCTGGTCGGCTACGGCGCAGCGGCCGATGATCCGGCCTACGACGAGTACGAACACGAGGCCTGCGCCATCCTCCAGAGCGCGATCGACGACGGCATCGACCTCCGAGGCGCGTGGTGGGAGCCCGAGCTCGACGTCGAGCGCGCACCTCGCCGTCCCACGGCAGCCGACTGACCTGAACCGCCCCTACCGCTTCGCCGCGCGCGCTGCTCATCCGCGGCGTACGCGTCGAATCGACGTCGATTCGACGCGTACGAGCCGCGTCGCCGACCGGATGATCCCCGGCGCGTAGCGTCGACCGAGTGAGGCTGCCCGACCGCATCTGGGTTCCTGCGGTCGCCGGCCTGGTCCTGGCGCTGACGTTCGTGTCCGCCCTCCTGGTTCGGGCCGACGGCGACCCGTCGCTGCTGGTGCACGCCGGGCCGCCGTGCACCACGGTCGAGTCGCTCCCGCCGCTGCCCTCGTGCGATGCGACCGTCGACGACCCCGGTCCGGTGGAGCCGATCGGCAACGACGGCGCCCGCGGCTCCCTCACCGTGCAGGACGCGGATCAGGCGTTCGACGGGCAGTTCTTCTACCGGCTCGGCGTCTCGCCCTGGTCGACCGAGGGGCGGGTCGCCGGCGTGCAGAACGACCTGCCGTCGCTCCGCAACGCACGGTGGGGGTACGGCGCCCTCGCCTGGGTGGTCAGCGGCGGCGACCCGGACCTGGTCCCGTGGGCGCTCATCGCCATCAACGTTGCAGCCGCGGCTGCTGTCGGAGCGATCGGCGGCGGGCTGGCCCGCTCGGCCCGGCGCCACACCACATGGGGCACGCTGTTCGTGCTGTGGCCGGGCTTCGCCTACTCCCTCAGCCTGGACACGTCGGAGCTCATGGCCGCGGCCCTCCTGCTCGGCGGCCTGCTCGCCCTGCGGCACCGGCACTGGGCCATGACCGCGGCGCTGCTGACCGCCGCGGTCGTCACCCGTGACACGACGACCGTCGTTCCGTTCGCAGTGGCGGTCACCGGGCTGTGGGCCGCCGATCGGGTCGACCGGGCGAAGCAGGTGGCGGCGGGCGCCGTCCCCCTCGCCGCCTTCGCCGGGTGGCAGCTGCTCCAGCGGTCCCGGTTCGGCTCGCTCCCGCTCACGTCCTCGGGCGACAACAACCTGACCGCCCCGCTCGCCGGCCTCTTCGACCAGCTCGGACAGCTCCTCCCTCCCGGCGGTGGCGACGAGGCCTTCCGCCTGCTGTCGGCCATCGGGCTCGTCGTCCTCTTGGTCGCCGGCGGCTGGGCCTTCGTCCAGGCCCGGCCGCGCCCGCTCCCCGCTCGGATCGGCGGCGCCGGCATGCCGCCCGAGCTCGTCGAGCCGACACCGTCGGAGCTCGTGGTCCCTCCCGACCCCGATGACCCGGACGACGTCGAAGGCGCGCTCCTCGCGCTGCCAGACCGTCGCTTCCCCGACGCCGAGCAGCTCGCCTGGCTCGGTGCCGTCGGCGTGGTCCTGCTGCTCAACGCCTACCTCTGGTCTGGCGCCACCGCGTTCATGCGCGCCGCCACCGAAGCCGGCCTGTTGTCGATCCTGCTCGTGCTCCGCGTCGCCCACGCACGACTCCTCCTCATGGTGGGCACCGGCCTCGCCGGCCTCTGGCTCCTCACCGCCGTCGCCCAGCTCACCAAGCTCGCCTGACCGCGGCGGGGAGCCGACCGGACAGCGATCCGTTCTCGTCGTCGAACGACTGGCCAGCGCAGCAGATCGACGACAGGAACCGCCACCCATCGGTTCTTGTCGATGGATGACTGGCCAGGGCAGCAGGTCGACGACAAGGACCGATCGTGCCCAGCGGTGCGGTGACGGGAACCGGCGTGGACCGGGGCCACCGGGGCGGGGTCCGTAGAGTGGGCCGCCGTGCTGGCCCGGCTGCGTCACCCCGATGAGACCACCCGGTGGTGGCTGGGCTTCACGGTTGTATCGCTGGTGATCGCCGTCCCGCTCATCCTCTCGGGTCCGGGGAACGACCTCGACGTCGGCAACGTTTTCCGCTCGGGCCGGGCCATCGCCCGGCACCTGACCTACGTGCCCAGCCGCCCGCCCGGCGCCCCGGTCCACGAGGCCATCGTCGGCGTGCTCGACCTCATCGGCGGGCCGGTCCTCACCAACCTGGCTTCGCTCGCCGCCGCCGGCGTCTTGGTGTGGGCCCTCAACTCGCTGCTCCTGCGGGAGGGCGTCGGTCCGGCCGGCCGGTGGGGCGTGGCCCTGGTGGCCGCCAACCCGTGGTTCATCATCGCCGCCACCTCGACGGCGGACTACGTGTTCGCCCTCATGTTCTGCGTCCTGGCGGCGCTGGCCGTCCGCTCGGACCGGGCGGTCCTGGCCGGCCTGCTGGCCGCGGCATCGATGGGCAGCCGCATCGGCTCGATGACCCTGATCCTCGCCCTGCTTCTCGCGGAGCTCGGCACCGGCGACGGCGCCCGTCGCCGGGTCGCCACCACCGCCCTCATCGGCGCCGGCGCCACCGTGATCTTGTTCATCCCGTCGATGATCGAGGCCGGCGGCCTGGCCTTCGCCCAGAACGACTTCTCCGCCTCGTCGCCGCTCGTGCAGCTCGGCCGGGCCGCGGCCAAGGACCTGCTGCTCCTCGGCATCCCGACCGTGATCGTCCTGCTCGTGTGCCTGCCCGCCCTCGTGGCGGCGCTCCGCTCGTGGTCGAACTCGTGGCTGGTGCGGTTCGCCGTCATCGGCCTCGGGCTGTCCCAGGTCCTGTTCATCCGCTTCCCCTGGAAGATGGCGCACCTGCTCCCGACGCTCGTCTGCATCGCCATCCTCTACGCAGTCGCCCTCCAGGAGCGGCCCCGCGTGCTCATGGCGATGGTGGCGCTCCAGCTCCTCTTCGGCCTGGTGCGCGTCGACGTGCTGGCCCCGAACGATGCCAACGAGGCCAGCGGCGGTGAGTTCCGTCCCACCATCACGGCCGGCCCCGTCCTCACCGACTGGCGCTGCCGCCGCGACGCCCCCGATGCCTACCTCGGTCGTCAGAAGGAGGAGATCGAGCAGGCCTGGGACTGCGCCGCCCCGTACCAGGACTGAGCCGCGTGGGCGCCTCGCCCGCCCATCGGGCCACGTGTCCACCGATGCGGTGGTCCGGTGACCTGATGGGAAAGGGACGTCCCGAGCGGCGTGATCAGCGGGCGTGGTAGGTGGCGCGGGTGCCGAGGTGGTCGGCGTCCTTGTTCAGGCGCTTCGAGAGGTGGAGGCCCTCAAGGACGAACTCGACGGCGCTGGCGACGACCGCGGGGCGCTCGTCATCGCCCACGAGAGACACGACCGCATCACGCAGGGCGGGGATCTCCGTGGCCAGGCGGGCCTCGTCGACGGCGGGGACGTCCTCGCCGACGTGGATCACGCGGCCGTCGTCGAAGGCATCGATGACGCCGCGCAGATCGGTGATGTCGAGACGCTCGCGGAACACGGTCAGCACGGCCTGGCGGACGAGGCGCTCGATGACCTCACCGCCGTCGTCGTCGAGCGTGTCCAGCTCCACCTTGCCCGAGGTCGACGCGGCGAGCGCCTCCAGATCGGAGATGCGGGGCACGACGCTGGCATCGCCCGCCCGCAGCGAACGTCGGGCGGCGTTGGCGACCAGCGTCTCCAGGTTGGTGACCGTGAGGCGCACCGACACACCCGAGCGCTGGTTGATGTGGCTGCTCTGGCGGGCGAGCTGCGAGAGGGTGGACACGACCTCGGCCATGAAGTCCGGTACGGCCACGTCGAGGCCGGCATCGTCGAGCGGGCGGGCCTCCTGCGCGGCGATGGCCATCTCCGTCTCCACGTCGAGTGGGTAGTGGGTGCGGATCTGGGCGCCGAAGCGGTCCTTGAGCGGCGTGATCAGCCGGCCGCGGTTGGTGTAGTCCTCCGGGTTGGCCGAGGCGAACAGCACCACGTCGAGCGGCAGGCGGACCTTGAAGCCGCGGATCTGGACGTCGCGCTCCTCGAGCACGTTGAGCAGGCCGACCTGGATGCGCTCGGCGAGGTCGGGCAGCTCGTTGATGGCGAAGATGCC
>CAZCVS010000177.1:0-6806 GCA_964501845.1 uncultured Iamiaceae bacterium | reverse complement strand
AGTCCGGCGCCAAGAACCTCCCGGTGTGGAGCCTCGACGACCGCTTCCGCCTGACCCCGGCGCTCCTCACCCACGCGTTCCCGAGCGGCGTGAAGCCCGTCTTCCGCATGACCCTCGCGTCTGGTCGCACGGTCGAAGCAACCGCCAACCACAAGTTCCGCACCATCGACGGCTGGCTCCCCCTCGGCGACCTCACCGAAGGCTCCCGCCTCGCGGTGCCGGATCCTCAGCGGCTCCGAGCGGAAGCAGCGAAGACGGTCGAGCAGTTCGATCGGACCGATGGCCTCCTACCGCTTCCAGCTGATGTACCGGTCCCGGTCACCGTAGGAGGGCCGGTGGGAGCGCCTGTGGCGACGCGAGCCGAGGTGGGTTCGATCGCGGAGATCACGGGATCGAAGGCACTCGCCGACCTGGCCGTGTCCGACGTGCTGTGGGACTCGGTGGTCAGCATCGAGCCGATCGGTGAGCAGCCGGTGTTCGATGCGACGGTGCTGGAGACCCACAACTTCATCGCTGACGGGATCGTCGCTCACAACTCGCTCGAGCAGGATGCGGACATCGTGGTGTTCCTGTACCGGGACGAGCACTACAACGTGGACTCCGCGGACCGCGGGACGGCCGAGGTGCTGGTCGCCAAGCACCGTGCCGGGCCGACCGGGATGATCCGCCTGGCGTTCTTGGACCACTACACCAAGTTCGCCAACATGGCCCGGGAGTAGCCGGCCTCAGATCCGGCCCTCAGGAGCCGGGGATGCCGAACGGCTCGGGCCAGCCCCACTGCTGGTCGATGGGGAGGCCGAGGTAGGCCAGAACCGTCGGGGCCACGCTGTCGTGACCCGGTCCTTCGGCCACCTCGGCGGCGTCGATGCCGTCGCCGGCGACGACGAAGGGGATGTCGCGCTCTTCGGGTGACTGGCCGCCGTGTCCGGTGCCGATGCCACCGTGGTCCGTGGTGAGGATCGTGGCCCAGCACTCCTCGCTGCGCCCGGGCCGGGCCTCGATCGCGTCGAGGACGGCCGAGGCCTGGCCGTCGACCGATGCCACCGCGTCCAAGTAGTCCGGGTTGTCCGGTCCGTACCCGGTGTCGTGACCGGCATGGTCGACGTCGTCGAGGTGGAGGAACACGAGCGCGGGGTCGTTGGCCGTCACCTCATCGACGGCGAACTCGGAGACCGCGGCCCCCGAACCGATCTCGTCTCGATCGGCTGCACCGTCGACGAGGATCCGGACGGGGATCCACTGCTGCATGACGGCGAGCCGGAGGTCGGGGTCGATCGCCTTGATGCGCTCGAGGAAGTTCGGTTCCACCAGCTTCCAGGTCGTGAACTCGTTGTCGAGCACGTGGTGGCGGTCGGACCAGGTCCCGGTGAGGATGGTCGCCCAGCCGGGACCGCTGACGGTCGGCTGCTCGGTCGGGGTGCCGAGCTTGCCGCCGGCAGAGGCGTGCAACGTGGAGGTACCGGTGGCCACCAGGCGGTCCAGGGCGGGAGCGTCGGCTGGTTCGATCGAGTCGCCGCGGAGACCGTCGACGCCGACCACGAGGACGTGGCGGGTCTTCCCGTCGCACGCCGCCTCCAGCGCGGGCACGGTCGTGGTCGGGAGGGCACTGGTGGTCGAGCTCGCCGCGGCGTCGGTCCCCCCGGAGGTGCAGGAGACGACACCGAGGGGGAGCGTCGCGGCCAGCAGGACGAGACCGAGTCGACGGTGGAGGTGGTTCACGGCGGTGCCTTCTGGTGGGAGCGGTCTGGCGGTGACGGCGGTCAGTCAAGCGTGATCCCGACAGGGTCCGCCAACGAGCCGCCCCCGTCGACCCAGATGCCACTGCGCGCTTCGTGGAGGGCGGTACCGGCGATCACCCGAGCGACCACACTGGTCGGGTGACGCCGCCGCCCGCGATCCTGCCGACCGGGCTGCCGGTGGAGGCCGTGGTCGGCGAGGTGGCAGCCGCCCTGGCCGGCGCCGGGACCGCGGTGCTGGTCGCACCGCCGGGCGCGGGCAAGACCACGGTGGTCCCGCTCCGGTTGCTGGGCGCGCCGTGGCTGAGCGATCAGCGGATCGTGGTGCTCGAACCCCGCCGCCTCGCGGCGCGGGCGGCGGCGACCCGGATGGCCGAACTCCTCGGTGAACCGCTCGGGCAGACCGTCGGGTACCGGACCCGCGACGAGCGGGTCGGCGGGCGCGAGGTGCGGATCGAGGTCATCACCGAGGGGATCCTCGTGCGGCGCCTCCAGGGCGATCCCTCGCTGGAGGGGACGGGGCTGGTGATCCTCGACGAGGTCCACGAGCGCAACCTGGTCACCGACCTCTCCCTCGCCCTCGTCACCGACGCTCGCCAGGGCCTGCGATCGGACCTGCGGGTGCTGGCGATGTCGGCCACGGTCGACGCTGAGCGCTTCGCCGCGGTCCTGGAGACCGACGGCCGGCCCGCGGCGGTCATCCGCAGCGAGGGCAGGACGTACCCCGTCGCCGTCCACCACCGACCGCCTGCGGCACGGGACCGGCCCGACGCCCACCTCGCCCGAGTCGTCGGCGCCGCGGTGGCGGACCACCCGGAGGGCGACGTGCTGGTCTTCCTGCCCGGGGCGGCGGACATCCGCCGGGTCGGCGATCGGCTGAGCGCGCCGGGAGCCCTCCCGGCGAACGTCGACGTCCGTCCGCTGTTCGGGGCGTTGAGCACGGCGGACCAGGACCGGGCGCTGGCCCCGTCGCCCGATGGACGTCGGCGGGTGGTCCTGGCCACCGACATCGCCGAGTCCAGCCTGACGGTTGCCGGGGTCCGCATCGTGGTCGACGGCGGCCTGGTCCGGGTGTCGCGCTTCGATCCCGCCTCGGCCATGACCCGGCTCCAGACCGAGCCGGCATCGATGGCGTCGGCCGACCAGCGGGCGGGCCGGGCCGGGCGACTCGGGCCGGGCGTCGCCTACCGGGCCTGGGACGCATCGGACGCGACCCGTCGTCCTCGCTTCCCGGTGCCGGAGATCGCCGTCGCGGACCTGGCTGGCTTCGTCCTCGAGCTCGCGGTGTGGGGCGCCCGGCCCGCCGACGTCCCGCTCGTCGAGCAGCCACCCGCTGGCCCCATCGCCCAGGCGGAGTCCCTGCTGCGCCAGCTCGGCGCGGTCGATGCCGCGGGTCGACCCACGGCTCGGGGCAGAGCGATGGCCGCGCTGCCCGTGCACCCGCGCCTCGCGGCGATGGTGCTCGCCGGGATCGACCGGGGCGCGGGGTGGACCGCCGCCGTCCTCGCCGCGCTGCTGGAGGAGCGCGACATCGTTCGTGGCCGACCGGAGGAGCGACCCACGGATCTGGTGCCGAGGGTCGATCTGGTCGGCGGCGGATCCGGCGGCGGCGACCTCGACGCCGATCGCGGTGCGGTGCGCACGGTCCGACGGCGCGCCGAGCAGATCGCCCGGAGGGTGGATGTCCGCGGCGGCCGGACCGCGCCCGACGAGGTCGGCCCGCTGGTGGCTGTGGCGTACCCCGAGCGCATCGCCCAGGCGAACGGCGGAGGCGGCTTCCGGTTCCGGGGAGGGGGTGGCGGCCAGGTCGAGAGCTCCGATCCTCTCGCCGCGGCGCCCTACCTGGCGGTCGCGCTCGTGGAGCAAGGATCGCGTGGACCCCGTGTCGCGCTGGCCGCGGAGCTGGCCGTGGACGAGGTCCGAGCCGCGGTGGACGACGACGTGGAGGAGCTATCGGTCACGACGTGGGACGAGGGCCGCAACGACCTGCGCGCCCGCACCGAGGTCCGGTCGGGAGCGCTCGTGCTGGCCACCACCGATGGCCCCGCGACCTCGGGCCCGGCGACCACGGCCGCGCTGCTCGAGCGGGTGCGGGTGACCGGTGGCGCCATCCTCCAGTGGACCCCAGCCGCCCGCACGTTGCAGGGGCGCCTCGCCTTCCTCCACCAGATCGAGCCCGGCGCGTGGCCGGACGTGTCGGACCCCGCGCTGCTCGCCACGCTGGAGGACTGGCTGGCGCCGATGCTGCCGGGAGCGACCGGGCGTCGGGAGCTGGAGCGGGTGGACCTGACGAGTGCGCTGCGCAACGGGCTCGACCACCACGCCCGCCAGGCCATCGACCGCCTCGCGCCCACGTCGTTCCCGGCCGCGGACGGCCGTGCCATCGCGATCGCCTACGACGACGGCACCCCGCGATCGGCGGCGCGGGTCCAGGACCTCTACGGCCTCACCGTGCACCCGACCGTGGGCGGCGGCGCGGTGCCCGTCGTGGTGGCGCTGCTCTCGCCGGCGCGCCGTCCGGTGCAGGTCACCGCCGACCTCCCCGGCTTCTGGCAGGGATCGTGGCGGGAGGTCCGCAAGGAGATGGCCGGCCGGTACCCGAAGCACGACTGGCCGGCTGACCCGGCCTCCGCCTCACCCTCGCGGCCGCCCCGGCGGGGGACCTGACGCCCGCCTGAACGCGCCAACCATCGCCCACCGAGCCCGCTGGCAGTGGAAGGCTCGTGGGAGGTCGCCGTCACCGAACGGGTGCGTCGGTGGTCTAGGTACCTGGTGGGTCCCCCTGCAACTGGAGGTAGTTCCATGACCATGCAACGCAGACTGCTGGCCGAGGTGTTCGGCACGTTCTGGCTCGTGCTCGGTGGGTGTGGCGCGGCGATCTTCGCCGCGTCCATCCTCGACGCCGGCGGCAACGAGACGAACCTCGGCATCGGCTTCATCGGCGTCTCGTTCGCCTTCGGCCTCACGGTGTTGACCATGGCCTACGCCGTGGGCCACATCTCGGGCGGCCACTTCAACCCGGCCGTCACCCTCGGCGCGCTGGCGTCGGGACGCTTCGACAAGAAGGATGCCGCCCCGTACATCGTCGCCCAGGTCGTCGGCGGCATCATCGCCGCGGGGGTCCTGTACGTGATCGCATCCGGGAAGGCCGGCTTCGAGATCGACAACAGCGCGCCTGGCGCGTTCGCCGCCAACGGCTACGGCGACCTCAGCCCCGAGGGCTACAACCTGGGCGCGGCCTTCCTGGCCGAGACGGTGCTCACCGCGTTCTTCCTGCTGGTGATCCTGGGCGCCACCGCCAAGCGGGCGGCGGCCGGCTTCGGCGGCCTGGCCATCGGCCTGGCGCTGACGCTGATCCACCTGATCTCGATCCCGATCACCAACACCAGCGTGAACCCGGCCCGCTCCACCAGCCAGGCGCTCTTCGCCGGCGGCGACTACATCCCGCAGCTGTGGCTCTTTTGGGTGGCGCCGATCCTGGGTGCGGTCGTCGGTGGGCTCATCTGGAAGTACTTCCTCGAGGAGGGCGCCGACGAGGTCCCGCTCGTGGACGGCGTCGAGGTCCCCGGGAACGCCCCGGCCTGACCCACCAACCCCTTGCGAACTTCGTAGGTGAGGAAGCCCGTTTGGGCGCTCCCACCTACGAAGTTCGGCGGGGGGGAGCGTGCCGGTAGCGTCGGCGTCCATGTCGACGCACCGCTCCCGCACGCTGCTCGCCGTCGGCGCGGCGGCGACCGCGGCGGGCGTGGTCTGGTACCGGCGGCGCGCGCAGGCGGCGCCGGCGATCCCGTCGGGGCCGGTCGGTGCGACCGGGCGGCTTCAGCGCTCGGCGCTGATCGCCACCACCGCCACGAAGCTGGGCGGTGGCTGGGCGGTCGACCAGGCTCGCGGCGTCTTCGCCGACGCGGCCCGGCGCGAGGAGCTCGACGAGGCCCGTCAGCTCAAGTCGGCGGAGGCGGTCGCGGAGGCGCTCGGCAACATGAAGGGCGCCATGATGAAGCTCGGCCAGATGGCCAGCTACCTGGACCAGGGCATGCCCGAGCCGGTCCGCGAGGCGCTCGCCGAGCTCCAGCAGGATGCCCCGCCGATGGCCCCCGAGCTGGCGGCGCGGGTCGTGGCCGAGGAGCTGGGCGCGGCACCCGACGTCCTCTTCGCCGAGTGGGACCCGGTGCCGATCGCGGCGGCGTCGATCGGCCAGGTCCACCGGGCCATGACCCACGACGGCCGGGCGGTCGCCGTCAAGGTCCAGTACCCCGGGGTCGATGCTGCCATCAAGGGCGACCTCGACAACGCCGGGATGCTGTTCACGGCCATGACGTTCCTGTTCCCGGGGCTCGACCCGGAGCCGCTGGTCGACGAGCTCCGCGAGCGGATCATCGAGGAGCTGGACTACCGCCTCGAGGCCGACAACCAGCGGTTGTTCGCTCAGGCCTACGAGGGCCATCCGTCCATCCACATCCCTGCGGTGGTCGACGAGCTGAGTGCGGCGCGGGTGATCACCACCGAGCTCGCCCCGGGTGTGCGCTTCGCGGAGATGCTCACCTGGTCCCAGGAGGAGAAGAACCTCGCGGCAGAGACGATCTACCGCTTCGTGTTCGGCAGCCTCTACCGCCTGTCCGCCTTCAACGGCGACCCCCATCCGGGCAACTACCTGTTCGAGCCCGGAGGCAAGGTCACGTTCTTGGACTACGGCCTGGTGAAGCGGTTCACGCCTGAGGAGCTCCAGCCCTTCGCCGACATGATCAAGGCCATGGTCTTGGACCGCGACATCGCCGAGTTCCGGCGGATCGTCGAGGAGGTCGGCCTGCTCGCCCCCAACCCGTCGTTCGCCGACGAGGCGATCGGCGAGTACTTCGGGCACTTCTACGAGTTCGTCCGCGACGACGTCGAGCTGACGATGACCGAGGAGTACGCGAGCGAGACCGTGCGCCGCTTCTTCGACACGTCCGGCGAGCACGGCGAGATCATGAAGGCGGCCAACGTGCCGAAGTCCATGGTCATCATCCAGCGGATCAACCTGGGCCTCTACGCCATCCTCGGCCAGCTCGAAGCCACGGCGAACTGGCGTCG
>CAZCVS010000176.1:4641-6809 GCA_964501845.1 uncultured Iamiaceae bacterium | reverse complement strand
GAGGGAGAACGCGTACCGGCCGGACATGGAGCCGAGGTTAGCGGTGGACCCCTCCCTCGCCCCCGCCCACCAATCGGGGTTGCCGTCCTTCGAGCTCTCGGCGCCGCTCCGCTGGGCCGACGACGAGGAGCTTCCGCTCCAGATGGAGGTCCAGTACCCGGAGTTCGTCGTTCGCCGAGGCTGCGGCGCGGCAGCTCAGGCCTGCAGCGACGACGAATCGCTGCAGGTGATCGCGGCCGATGACGTCTTCTCCCCGGCTGCCTCGTGGCCCGGCGGCACCCCGAAGATCACCAACGGCTAGGACGCCGTTCACCAACGGGAATCGGGAACGGTCAGGAGACGCTCGGCAGACGCCGTTCTCTTCGATCCAGCTTCGTGCCCCACGCTCAGCGTCGAGATCGTTTCCATCATGGGAAAGTTGAAGCCCTCTGTCACCAAGAAGCAGGACTCCTGACCTTTCAGGGGTGTGGAACACGTGACCACTCCGGATGCCGAAGACGGCCGAGGCGAGCCCATCGATCCCGATGCCCTCGATCTGGACACGGTCCTGCCCCTTCTGACGCGCGGCCTCATCACCCACCTCGGGCCCGAGATCGGGGGAGAGGCGGTCTCCGAGGCTCTGGCCTACTACGCAGCCCACCCGGAGAAGGTGCGAGGCATGGCCAACCCCGTCGGCTACTTGTTCCGGGTGGGATCCCGGCGCGCGCTGCGGTCCCGCCGCCGACCGCCGTCGCCGGACTTCCCTGCACCCGCCGAGGTCGGCATCCCCGACGTGGCCTTGGAGCTGGTGGAGACCATGGCCCGGCTCAGCGCTCGACAGCGCACCTGCGTGACGCTTGTGCACGCGTTCGGCTACCGCAACCGCGAGGTGGCCGAGATGCTCGGCATCTCGACCGAATCCGTTCAGACCCACTGCCGACGGGCCCTCGATCGGCTCAGGACCCTGCTCGAGGAGGAGACCGAACATGGAGCTCTCTGACTACGCCCGCTACATCGACCGGCTCGCCCGGGAGCGCGCCGGCGATCCCGTTCCCTCGCCCCCGGGACGCCGGGCGATCCCGGCGATGCTGGGGGTCGCCGCCGTACTCGCGGTGGTCGTGGGGGTCGCCTGGATCATTGCCGGGACGCGGGACGGCCAGGAGGCGCCGGCCGAGAAGGTCTCCGCCGACTCGACCACCACGGACCCGACCGCCACGGACCCGACCACCACCGAGATGACCGCCGACTCTGATCCGTCGTCGGCTCCCCGCGTCGAGATCCATCCACCGGGGTCCGAGCCCCTGACCGTGCACCTCACCCAGCAGGCCCTGATCACACCCGACCAGGAGCACACGGTCATGCACCAGGTCGGCTTCTCCATCGACCACTACGGCTACGACGCCTACCTCTACGAGTCCGACCGGTCCCCGCTCGACCCCTGCTCCCAGGTCCAGCCGTGCATCGAAGTCCGTCCTGCGGTGCCCACCGGGTCAGGCCTGCTCGTCCGGAGCTGGGCTCCGGTGCTGATCCCTGGTGGCCCGACTCCCACCGTCGCCACGAACCTGACCCTCGAGGGCGACGGCTGGACCCTTGCGATGCAGGCGCGGTACTCGGGGGCGCCGATCGAGCCCTTCGATCTCCTGACCTCCGCCGAACTCCCCGGACCACTGGGCCAGATCACCTTCCGAACCCAAGAGGGTGAGGCCACGGCCACGGCGTACGCCACCATGGTGACGGCGATCGGCCCGGACGAAACGCCCCTGTGGCAGATCTTCTTGAGCTTCGGCTGCTCCCCGTCGCATGACGCATGCATCGACGACATCGGGGTGAGCAGCGGACAGATCGACGCGGACGCACCCACGATCCCGGCCACCGAACTCGTCACCGCCATCCGCTGACGGCAATCCCGTCTCGGCCAACCCCGACCGGCTGGGCAAGAGCCAGGTTCAGCGAGCACGCCTACGGGGAAGGGGTGGGCACGCTCGCCGAGGTCGCGAAGAAGCCACCCCGAACGGAGGCCGAGGTCCACGCGATGCTCGGCGCCGCCCGATAGTGACGCCTCAAGGACGACCTGGCGCTCCACCGCCTGACCGTCGGCCAACCACGCCAAGAGGATCAGGGGTCGAGGAAGTAGCCCTGCACGTCGATGACCACGTGGGTCGCTGACCCATAGCTGCGCGCCTTCAGAT
>CAZCVS010000176.1:0-4541 GCA_964501845.1 uncultured Iamiaceae bacterium | reverse complement strand
CCCCCTTCGCCAAACGCGTATCCACGATCCGACACGGCACGATCGGCACGAACACCGAACCCGGCGCCACAGCCGGATTCACGAAGTACCCCTGCACGTCGATGACCACGTGGGTCGCTGACCCATAGCTGCGCGCCTTCAGATCCACTGAACCACTAGACGACAATGCCAACGTCCCCGTATTGGTCGTCGACTGGCCACGCGAGTAGTTCAAGAACGTCGCGTTCGGCGCGCCACCATTTCCCGGATACGCCCGCAAGAACCCATCATCGACCGGTCCCACCGCCGTCACCGACACCTCGGCCGCGCCCGCACCTGCCGGCAACCCGCAACCACCCGACTTCCCACCTTGACCTGCGAACGCGCCACCTGATCCCCGCACTGCGACGTCGCGCACCGACCCGGGCACGAACACCCCCTTCGCCAAACGCGTATCCACGATCCGACACGGCACGATCGGCACGAACACTGAACCCGGCGCGGCCGTCCCCGAGGGGGTCACCGGGTCGGAGGCGATCGAGTCCAGGCTCTCCCCGGCACCGTTCACGGCGGCCACCCGGAAGGTGTAGGTGGCTCCGTTGGTGAGGCCCCCGATCGACCGCGTGGTCGCGGTGCCGATGGTGCGAGGTCGCGGCTGCGCCACGTTGCCGATGTACGGGGTGATGCTGTAGCCCGTGATCGGCCGTCCGCCGTTGCTGGCGGGTGCCGTCCAACTCAACGTGACCTGGCCGTCACCTGCAGTCGCCACAGGCTTGCTCGGGACGCCAGGGGCAAGGACGACGGTCACTGGCACGAAGCTGGTGGTCGTCGTGTTGTTGCCCAGCTGGCCGGAGGCGTTGTTGCCCCAACACCGGATGCGTCCGTCCGTGACCGCGGCGCACGCGTGCGAGTTGCCGGTGGCGACATCGGTGGCGCCGGTGATCCCCGCCGCGGTGGTCGGCGAGTTGCGATCAGCGTTGGTTCCATCGCCGAGCTCTCCGGAGGTGTTGCTGCCCCAGCACCTCACGGCGCCCGATCCGGTGGCGGCGCACCCGAACCTGGCGCCGGAGTCGATGGCCTTGACATCGGCCAAGGTGATCGACAGGGCGCCGAAGCGATCCGTGTTGGTACCGTCGCCGAGCTGGCCGCGGAAGTTCGCGCCCCAGCAGCGCACTGCTGGTGATGACGTGTTGTTCTGGGTGCAGGTGTGGGACTGGCCGAGCGCCAAGCTGCGCGAGGTCACCAAGGGGGTGAGGGATGCCTGGACGGTGACGGGCGTCGTCTTGGTGGCCGGGGTGTTGGCACCGATCCCGAGCTGGCCCCCGGAGTTGGCGCCCCAGCAGGAGATCGCGTTCGTCAACGCGTTGATGGATGCACAGGTGTGCCACTGCCCGGCACCGAGCGCGACCACGCCCGACGTCCCCGACACGGTCACGGGCAGGGACGACCCGGTGGTGGTGCCGTTGCCGAGCTGCCCGAACAAGTTGCTCCCCCAGCACCGGACGGCCCCGGCGGAAACCGCACAGGTGTGGGTGCCGCCGACGGTGTAGGAGCTCACGGCGTTGAGCGAGACCTTCACGGGAGACAGCCGGGTGGTCGTCGTACCGTCACCCAGTTGGCCACTGGTGTTGTTGCCCCAGCACCACAGGGAGCTATCGGTCTTGCGGGCGCACGTGTTTCCACCTCCCGCATCGATCGACTCGACTCCGGTCAGGTCGGGAACGAGCGTGGGGTAGCTGCGGCTCGAGGTGCTGCCGATGCCGAGTTGCCCGGCCGAGTTGTCCCCCCAGCAACGAACCGTCCCATTGCTGAGCAGGCCGCACGTGTGGACGCTGCCAGCGGTCACTGCGGTATAGGTGGGGACCACGGGCACCGCCGCGGCTGGCGCGGGCGCCAGAGCCAACGGCACGACCGCAGCAGCGACCGCGACCACCACCACCGCGAATCCGACCCGACGACTGGACATGCTCAACTCCTCCGGCAAGGTGCGAAGAGGACCGTACCGGCCGAAGGCCCTCGGCGCTCGGGCTTGTGTCGCCCGATGGCCGCCGGCTCTTGGCTCGTCGCGCGGCCAGGGAACCCAGGGGGAACCATGCCCACGCCTCCCGCCTTCGCCGCGCCCGATGACCGCCGCCCAGGTCTTCGTCAGACTGCTCGTTGCGTCGGGGCTCGTCCTCGTGGGCAAGGGGAGCCGGGGCCAGGTCGTACTCCTTCGTTCGCTCTACCTACCGAGCTCGTTGATCACCGGTGCGTTCGCGCTCCTGCTCGGCACCGAACTCCTCGGCCGTTCATCGGTGGCGAGGTGTCACCCGGGGTGTTCGGCTGCTCGGGTTTGCCAGTCGCCATACGCCTGCTGCATCAACGAGTCGCTCATTGTCGATTCCTGGACCTCATCGATGAGGTCGCCGAGATCTTCGATGTCGCGGTGCTCGGGGCGCATCGGTGATTTCACGTTGCGTGTCACCACGACCGGAGCGAGAGCGTCCACGCCGGCCATGGCGGCGTGGAGCCGCACGAACCAGGGCAGCGCGAGTTCCGGCCAGGCAAAACCGACGAGATCGAGGATCCGGGCCTTTTCGATCAGGTGGGTCATGTCGGGAATCGCCCACCACACCGGCCAGTCCAATCCGACGCGGCCGAACTCGCGCTCGATGTCTGTGCCTCTCGGGAATCGGACCTGTGTGGACCACAAGAACGCGCCGCCTTCGGCGGGTGAGGGATCGACGGTCACGGCGATACCGTCGCCGCTGTTGAACATCTTGGCGAAGCGTGATGGCTCCTTGGCGGAGAACTCGAGCGTCGTCACCTGATACGACACAGACGCCGACTCCGGGATCGGTTCCGCAAGCGCTATGGCAGCATCGACGTTCGCAGCGGTGATCTTTGCTGGGGCTGGACCCTTGGACATCGGCGAAATGTACGTCCAGGCGGCTCGACGATCAACGATCAGGCTGTCAGCCAGTGCCGGATCACGTCGGGTCCGCCGGTGGTCGTACCGACGCCTCGGGTCCCGTACGGCAGACGGACCCGGGTGTGGGAACCGTCGGCCGAGGAGATGGTGATCACGTCGTCGTAGGCGTTGATCTGGCGTTCGGTGCCGTCGGGTTTCACGCTGCGCATCGACACCGCGGCAATGTCGGCCGAGTCCAGTGTGCTGGCTTCGCCGTTGGCGAAGCCGTTGATGTCGACCGGTTGGATCACCAGCCGGTGGCCGGCCAGCAGCACCACCACGGGGATGTCACGCGGCAGGCCGAGGACGATGCCGACGGCGCGTCCCTCGACCGACTCTCCCGGCGCGACCCACTCGGCGAGTTGTTCGAGTGTCGTGCGGATCGCGGGGCCGGCATCGGTGGTCCACAGGGGGTATCCGGGGTGGTCTTTGGCGTATGCGGGTGCTACGAGGCGGTGCGCGGTCGGCAGGTCTCGTGCGTCGCAGATCAAGTTGCCGATCCACCATGTGGTCGCGCCCACCGCGGCACCGGCGATCGCGACGCCGACCGCCAGAACCACCGATGCGAGCGCGATCTCTCCGTACAGCAGTGATGCGACCACCAACGCAATGGCGGCCACGACCCCGGCACCGGCAGCGACGATCACTACGTCATCGCGTTCGCGGCCGAACCAGCCCGCCACGAAGCCGACGCCAGCGAGCACCACCACGATCGACAGTCCCGCCACGATGAACACCGCCTCATTCGGACTCTCGGCGCCAGATAGCGAATGGACCAGCACCCCGAGGCCGGCCCCGATCAAGCCGACCACCCCGCCGATGACGAGCAGCGTCCGAACCCGCATCGGCGAAGTCTGCCAGACCCGGTGCCATCGGATTCAGGTCGAAGACGTCACCGTCACCCGATACGCGATCGTCATCGTGAGGTCACCACCGAACAACCGTCCCTGCACGTACGGCCACCCGACACCGGGCTGGTCCTCGGTGGCAACCAAGGAACCTGCCACCTCGACGATGCCGTACCGAAACGTGTTCTCCGCACCGGTCGAGATCGGCATCCGCGCCACCCACGCCTCGGCCACGACCACTGCGTCGGCGGTCAGGAGTGCGAGCGGATCGGCCACGTAGAAGCCGACCGGAGTGCCGTTCGGGTCGCTTGTCAGGGCCCGGAACCGACGGCCGCTGTCGGGAGGCACCACATCGACAGTCCCCGTGAACACCGTCACCCGAAGCGGGGACCCATCGGTCGTGCTCACCTCGTACTGGAGGGTCGGTTGGGCTGCTGTCGCAACGACCTGCATCTGCCGGATGCTACGGCCGACCACCCCGGCGCTGCAGCACCAGGCTCGACTCACGACGCAACTTGCAGATCGCCGTTGGTTCGATCCGAGCCTCTGCCGACGTGGCCCGAGGGTTGGGCACAGAAGGGCACAACTTGGGCACGAACCACAGGGTGCCGGGTGGTTCTCGAAGGTACGGGCTGGGACGGAACCGCACTGCGCTTCCGTCCTCAGAAACGACGAAACCCCTGGTCAGCTGGCCTTCTGAGGCAGCTCACCAGGGGCTTCGTTCGTGGCACCCCCAACGGGATTCGAACCCGTGCCGCCACCTT
>CAZCVS010000175.1:0-6828 GCA_964501845.1 uncultured Iamiaceae bacterium | reverse complement strand
TCATCATGAAGATCCACCACGCCATCACCGACGGCGTCGGCGCGGTGCAGATCGCCCTGGTGCTGTTCGAGCTGGAGCGGGACACGGCCCTCGCCGACATGCCCGACGCGCCCGGCGCCGCGGTCATGGGCCAGCTCGACCGCTTCGTCGACGCCGCTCGCCACGAGCAGCGCCGCGGCATGGGCATCGCCAAGCGCCTGCCATCGGTCGCCGCCTCCGCGGCCAGCGCCGCCCTGGCCGACCCGCTCGGGTCGGCCAGGCGCCTCGGCGAGACGGCATCATCGGTGGCCAAGTTGGCCGCACCCGCCGTCGATCCCCTGTCCCCCGTCATGCGGCACCGCTCGCTCTCAGTCCACTTCGACACCATCACCCTCTCGCTCACCGATGCCAAAGCCGCGGCCAATGCGGCTGGCGGTCGCCTGAACGACGCCTTCCTCGCGGCCACGGCGGCGGGCCTGCGCCACTACCACGAGGAGCTCGGGAGCCCGGTCGACGCGGTGCGCATCTCCATGCCCATCAACATCCGCGACGCCACCGACCCGGAGGCCACCGGCAACCACTTCGCTCCCGCCCGGTTCCCGCTGCCGCTGTCGATCCGGGATCCGAGGGAGGCGATGACCACGATCCGGGAGATCGTCCGGGCCGAGCGGGCCGAGCCCGCGCTGACGCTGGTCGATCCGCTCGCGGTGATCCTCAACCGGCTCCCCACCTCGATGACGACGAGCCTGTTCGGCGCCGCGCTCCGTGGCGTCGATGTGGTCGCCAGCAACGTGCCCGGCGCCCCCATCGAGCTGTTCACCGCCGGCACCCGCATCCAGTCGATGTTCGCCCTCGGTCCCATGGCCGGCGCCGCCGTGAACGTGACCCTGCTCTCCTACCTCGACCAGGTCCACATCGGGATCAACGTGGATCCGGCCGCCGTCACCGAGCCCGATCGCTTCCTCGCCGCCTACCGCGCCGGCTGGGACGAGGTCCTCGCCGCTGCGGGTGACTGACCGGCGGGTTGGAGCGATCCAGCTCCCGGGCCGTACCCTCCGAGCGATGACCGAGCCGACCCGTGCCGACGTGGCGATCGTGGGCGCCGGCCCCGCCGGTGCGGCCGCGGCGATCACCCTGGCCCGAGCCGATCGGTCGGTCGTGCTGCTCGACAAGGCCACGTTCCCCCGCGACAAGATCTGCGGCGACGGCATCACCACCGGTGCGCTGCGCATCCTCGAGGAGCTGGGCGTGCAGCCCGCCACGATCCCGTCGTGGACCGAGGTGTCGGACATCCACGTCGTGTCGCCCTCGAAGCACGTGGCCACGTTCCCGCTCCCCCGCGGCCGCGGCCAGTTCGCCGCCGTGATGCGCCGGACCGATCTCGACGACGCCATCGTCGACCAGGCCCGCGAGATGGGCGTCCAGATGATGGAGGGCGTCGAGGTCACCGCCGCCACCGACGGGCCCGACGAGGTCGTGCTCGAGCTCGCCGACGGATCAACGGTCGCCGCCCCGCAGGTCATCGCCGCCGACGGCATGTGGTCGCCGATGCGCAAGTTCCTGGGGACGGCCGTGCCGGGCTACCTGGGCGAGTGGCACGCCTTCCGGCAGTACTTCCGCGACACCGGTCCCCAGGCCCGCGACCTGTGGGTCTGGTTCGAGCCCGACCTGCTGCCCGGCTACGCCTGGTCGTTCCCACTGCCCGACGGCGGCGCCAACGTCGGCTTCGGCATCCAGCGCGGCGCCAAGATCGCCACCAAGGAGATGAAGGCGCTGTGGCCCGAGCTCCTCGCCCGGCCCCACATCGCCGAGGTCCTCGGTCCCGACGCCGTGCCCGAGGACCGCCACCAAGCCTGGCCCATCCCCGCCCGCGCCGGCGACCTCGCCCTCAGCGCGGGGCGGGTGCTGTGGGTCGGCGATGCCGCCGCCGTGACCGATCCGATGACGGGCGAGGGCATCGGCCAGGCCCTGCTCACCGGCCAGTTCGCCGCCCAGGCCATCCTCGACGGCACCGGCGACCCTGTGGCCGTGCGCACCGCCTACGAGCACGCCGTGGCGGCGCACCTGCTCCCCGACCACAAGATGTCGCTGCTGCTGATCCGGGCGCTGAAGCACCGCAAGGGCGCCCGTGCCGCCATCCGCGTCGCCGACGCCACGCCCTGGACCCGCCGCAACTTCGCCCGCTGGCTGTTCGAAGACGAGCCCCGCGCCATCGCCGTCACCCCGAAGCGCTGGCACCGTCGCATCCTTCGACGCGACGGCGCCTACATGCGAAGCTGAGCCCATGAGCCAGTTGGAGACCACGGTCGACCGCAGCGTCGAGCAGACCACCGACGAGCAGACCGACGACGGAGACCACGAGAAGTTCGCCCACGTGGTCGTCCCCGCCTCCGCGGTCACCGAGGCCTACATCACGGGCACCCCCGTCACCGCCCTCTGCGGCAAGACCTGGGTCCCCACGAGAGACCCCAACCGCTACCCGGTCTGCCCCACCTGCAAGGAAGTCCTCGAGATGGCCCGCAACCTCCGCAAGTAGCAGTTGACGAGCCAAGTCCCTCAGGCGCCACCCTGGCGATGCCAGCGAAGCCGAGATCGACCGCCTCTTGGTCAACTGGCTGAGGGCGGGACCTCGCGGCCGACCCCGCCGGGCTCAGCTCGACCACTCCTTGAGCGAGCTGACGATGCTCGCCTGCGTCTGATCGCCGGTGGGCACGGGGATCACGTTGAGGTGGGTGACGCCTGCGGCAGCGAAGTCCGCGATGCGCTCCTTGACGTAGCTCTCGGGTCCGCACAGCGAGATGGCTTCGAGGAAGTCCTGCGGGATGATCGCGGCGGCTTCCTTCTTCTTGCCATCCAGGTAGAGGTCCTGGATCTCCTTCGCCTCGGCCTCGTACCCGTAGCGCTGGAAGAGCGTGTTGTAGAAGTTCTTGCCACGGGCGCCCATGCCGCCCACGTAGAGCGCCACCATCGGGCGGACGAAGTCCAAGAAGCCCTTCACATCGTCGCCGATGGCGACCAGGCCACCGGCCGTGATCTGCAAGGTGCCGAGGTCTGCTGAGCGCTTGGCCGCGCCGATGGCGAGATCGTCGCCCCACACGTCGTTGGCCTTGGCCGGGTCGAACAGGATCGGCATCCAGCCGTCGGCGACCTCGGCGGTCATCTGCACGTTCTTCGGTCCCAGCGAAGCGACCCAGATCGGGATCTCGGACCGGACCGGGTGGGCGATGATCTTCAGCGGCTTGCCGAGCCCGGTGCCTTCCCCCTCGGGCAGCGGCATGTTGTAGTAGCGGCCCTCGTGGGTGAGCTTGTCCTCTCGCTTCCACACCTCTCGGCAGACGTCGATGATCTCGCGGGTGCGACCGATGGGAGCGTCGTACTTCACGCCGTGCCAGCCCTCGATCACCTGCGGACCCGATGCGCCCAGGCCCAGCACGCAACGGCCGTCGGACAGGGCGTCGACGCCCGCCGCGGTCATGGCGATCAGCGTGGGCGTACGGGTGTAGATCGGCAAGATGCCCGAGGCGATCTGGACGGTCTCGGTCTTCGCCGCGATGTAGCCCATGAGGCTGGCACCGTCGAAGCCGTAGGCCTCCGCCACCCAGACCAGGTCCAGCCCGGCCTGCTCGAGCTCGGCGACGGTGTCGGCCGCCTCCTTGAAGCCGCCGCTGTAACTGAGCTGCATGCTGATCTGCACGAGGATCCCCTTGGTGTGCCCGGTCGATCCGGTCCCTTGACCGGCCGGTCAACCCTAGCGAGGGGGACCGAGCAGATCAGCCGCCCGTGAGGCGGGCCCGGGCGGCCTTCGCCCGATCGATGTGGATCTGCGCGACGAACGTGCCGTTGGGCGTGGTGACGCCGCCGCCGGCATCTTCGGCCACGGCCGCGCCGCCATCATCGCTGCTGGCGGCCTCGCCGGCGTCGAGGCCGACGCCGTTGGCCTGGTCGATCAGGTCCTGCTTGGTGGCGAGCTTGTCCCGGGAGATCGAGCCCAGCACCTCACCGTTGTCGAAGCGGACCCAATAGCGGATCCACGTGAGACCGTTCACCACGATGACCTTGCCGGCCGTGCCCTCAGGCACAGCACGAAGTTCGGCGGTGGTGACGACCTTGTCGCCCTTGCGGAGCTTGGTGGCAGTTGCGGTCTTGGCCATACATCCATCATCGTGCCCGCTCACCCTCGATCGCCGCCATTCCACCACCCGCCCACCTGAGCCGGGCGTCGTGGCTGCCACAGCGGTTGCGCCATAGGTCTGCTTCACGGAGATCGTCGGCACCGGGTTCCGGTCACGTGGAGGATTTCGGTTTGCTTTGGAAATAGTTTCCTTAGGAAAGGGGTTGGACCCTACGATGCGCTCCGTGACCGACACCGCTGCTGCCCCACAGGACCAGACCACCGAGGATCTGGCCGCGTCGCTGCGCTTCAGCGTCACCCGGCTCGCACGTCTCCTCCGGCAGCAGTCCGATGCCGGGCTCACCCCCACGCAGATGGCAGCGCTGGCCACCGTCGACCGGTGCGGGCCCATCCCCGTCGGCACCCTCGCCGACGAGGAGCAGATCGGCGCCCCGACGGCCACGAAGATCGTGGAGAAGCTCCACGCGGCCGGCTACGCGACTCGCACGTCGAGCGACGAGGACCGCCGCGTCACGCTCGTCTCCACCACCTCTGCCGGCCGAGCCCTGCTGGCCGACATCCGCGCCCGCAAGACGGCGTGGCTCACCACCCGGATCGCGGACCTCGACGACCACGAGCGCGACGCGCTCGCCAGCGTCGTCGCCGTCCTCGACCACCTCACCTCCCCCACCCGGCCCGCCGTGACGGCGGACCCTCCAGAAGAAGACCCTGCATGACCGAGAAGCTCCACACCGCCGCCTCCGACACCTTCCGCTCCCTCTCCCACCGCAACTTCCGCCTGTTCTTCACCGGCCAGCTGATCTCACAGACCGGCACCTGGCTGTCGATGGTCACCCAGACCCTCCTGGTCCTCAAGCTCACCGACTCCGGTGTCGCCCTCGGCTTGCTCATGGCGTTCCAGTTCGGCCCGATGCTGCTGCTCGGCGCCTGGGCTGGTGCCGTCGCCGACCGCTCCGACAAGCGGACCCTGCTCATCACGCTCCAGGCCTTCGCCATGGCACAGTCGATCGCCCTGGGCCTCGTCGTCTTGTCTGGCGCGGCCAGCGTCCCGGTCATCTACGCCCTCGCTGCCGTGCAAGGCGTCATCACCGCCTTCGACAACCCGGTCCGCCGGTCCTTCGTGGTCGAGATGGTCCCGGCCCGCGATCTGCCGAACGCGGTCAGCCTCAACTCCGCGGTGATGACCGGCTCCCGGGTCCTCGGCCCGGCCATCGCCGGCGCCCTGGTGCTGACCGTCGGGTACGGCTGGCCGTTCATCATCGACGGGCTCAGCTACATCGCCGTGATCGGTGGATTGGTGATGATGCGGCCCTCGGAGCTGTTCCGCTCTGCTCCCATGCCCCACCGCAAGGGCCAGGTCCGCGAGGGGCTGCGCTACATCCGCTCGGAGCCGAACCTGCTCGTGCCGCTCATCATGATGGCGCTGATCGGGACGTTCGCCTTCAACTTCCAGGTCACCGTGCCGCTGCTCGTCAACGGTCCCCTCTCCGGCGGAACGGGCACCTTCACCCTGCTGTTCTCCGTGCTCAGCGTCGGTTCCCTCATCGGCGCCCTCGCCACCGCCCGCCGCTCGCGGGTCACCCCGCAACAACTCGTCAACGCGGCGGCCGCCTTCGGGTTCGCCATGGTCCTGCTCGCCCTCTCACCCACCCTGGGCGTGGCCTTCCCGGTGGCGGTCCTGCTTGGGCTGGCGTCCATCGCCTTCATGACCACCTCGACCGCCATCGTGCAACTGCTCGCCGGCGCCGAGTACCGGGGCCGGGTGCTGGCCATCCAGGCCATGGTGTTCCTCGGCTCGACCCCGGTCGGCGGCCCGATCGTGGGCTGGGTGTCTGACACCGTCGGCCCCCGCGCCGGCATCGCCCTCGGTGCCGTCGCCTGCTTCGCCGCTGCTGCCTACGGCGCCCGAGCGCTCGACCTCACCGACCGCCGCCTCCAGGGCGGGGCCCCCGAGCCCGCTCCGGCCACGGTCATCGAGTCCACCGACCCCACCGGCGAGGTCGCCCTCGCCGACTAGCCCAGCGGTCGAGGGCCCCGTCGAACGTTCGACGTTCGCGGCCATCGCTTGAGACAGCCAACCGTCGGCGTCGAAAGTTCGTCTGAGGGCGGTCTCAGGTCCTGCGGGACTGGGACCAGGTCTGGCCGGCTTCGACGTCGAGGTCGTGGGGGAGGCCGAGGACGCGCTCGGCGAGGATGTTGCGCTGCACGTCTCCCGTGCCGCCGCCGATGGTGAGCGCGGGGGCGAAGAGGAAGCCGTAGTTCCAGATGTCGGGGTCGGTGCCCAGCGGTCCGGTGTCGCTCAGCATCCCGCCGGTGCCGGCCAGGTCCTTGGCCAGCTCCATGATCGCCTGGCCGTGCTCGTCGGCCATGACCTTGCGGATCGAGGCCTCCGGCCCCGGCGACGACCCCCGGACCAGCGCCGAGACCGTCCGCAGCCGGATCAGCCGGAGGATCTCCTCGGTCGTGTGCAGGCGGGCCAGGCGCTGCCGCAGCAACGGGTCGGCCGTACCGCCCGCGGCTCGCACGAGGTCGAGCAGGTCGGCGCCGTTGGGACCCATTCCCCACAGTGCGCCGCCGGACGACAGCGACACCCGCTCGTTGCCGAGCGTGACCTTCGCCAGCGACCACCCCTGGTTCACGTCGCCCACAAGCGAGTCGGCGGGGAGGCGGACGTCGGTGAGGAAGACCTCGTTGAACGTGTGGCCGCCGGTCATCTC
>CAZCVS010000174.1:0-6835 GCA_964501845.1 uncultured Iamiaceae bacterium | reverse complement strand
GCCGCCGCCCAGCAGCTCACCCGCGCCGGCCACACCGTCGTGGTGTTCGAGCGGGCGGACCGCATCGGCGGCCTGCTGCGCTACGGCATCCCCGAGTTCAAGATGGAGAAGCGCCACCTCGACCGGCGCCTCGCCCAGATGGAGGCGGAGGGCACGGAGTTCCGCGCCGACGCCGGCGTCGGCGAGACGATCGACATCGACGTCCTCCGTTCTGAGTTCGACGCCGTGGTCGTCGCCGGCGGCGCCACCGCGGCGCGCGACCTGCCGATCCCCGGGCGGGAGCTCGCCGGGATCCACCAGGCCATGGAGTACCTGCCGCTGGCCAACCGGGTGCAGGAGGGCGACCTGCCCGCCTCGCCCATCGACGTGGCCGGCAAGCACGTGGTCATCATCGGCGGCGGCGACACCGGGGCCGACTGCCTCGGCACCGCCCACCGCCAGGGCGCGGCCTCGATCTCGCAGTTCGAGATCATGCCCCGCCCCGCCGATCACCGGCCCGAGAGCACCCCGTGGCCGACGTGGCCGCTGGTCTACCGCACCGCCTCAGCCCACGAAGAGGGCGGCGACCGCGTGTTCTCCGTGAACACCGAGTGCTTCCAGGGCGATGGCAACGGCCGGGTGCGGGCGTTGAAGGCCCACGAGGTCCAGATGGTCGACGGGCGCTTCGAGAAGGTCGAGGGCACCGACTTCGAGCTGCCGGCGGACTTCGTGTTCCTGTCGATGGGCTTCACCGGCCCGGAGTCGAACTGGATCACCGAGCAGTTCGGCGTCGAGCTCGACACCCGCTCCAACGTGGCCCGGGACCTCGACTGGTCCACCAACGTCCCCGGCGTGTTCGGCGCCGGCGACATGGGCCGCGGCCAGAGCCTCATCGCGTGGGCCATCGCCGAGGGCCGGGCCTGCGCCGCGTCGGTCGACGAGCACCTCATGGGCTCGACGCTGCTGCCCCGCCCGCTGGACCCGACGGCGGCCCCGATCCGCTGACGGGCACACCCCGAACGCGCAACGGCCCCGGGCGATCGCCCGGGGCCGTCGTCGTTCTCAGGCCGGAGCCCGATGGCTCAGGGTGCGACCGGCTCGTTGTTGAGGCGGCGGAACAGGTAGGCGTTGCCGATGAACACCACCGGAGCGGCCACCAGGTAGCCGACGCAGCACAGGGCGAGGCCGATGACGGTGAGCAGCCAGGCCACGATGGCCCACACCAGCACGGTTCCGACGTTCTCCTTGACCAGGTTGATGCTGGCCTTGATGGCTTCGACGGGCTCCAGGCCCTTGTCCACCACGAAGAAGCCCCAGTAGTAGCCGAGGAAGCCGAAGATGATGCCGGGGATGAAGCACAGGATGAAGCCGATGGTCACACCGAGGGAGTACAGCAGTGCACCGATGATGTACGGCACCAGATTGTCGGTCGAGAACAGCGTCGCGTTGTCGAGCTCCTTGCCGTCGACGATCAGCAGCACGGCTCGAATGAGGATGATGCTGATGGCGCTGAAGACGAGGACCTGAGCGAACGAGAAGATCAGCGAGCCGAAGATGCTGTCGATCTGGCTCGAGACGATGTTGCCCAGGAACGAGAAGCCCAGCAGGACCACGACGTAGATGATGACGGCGACGATGATCGCGCCGAGGTACTCCTGGAACTTCTTCCAGCCGTAGCCGACGATGTCACCGACGCCGACGCCGCCGGGAGGGCCGCCCGCAGGGGCGCCGTAGGCCGGAGGGGTGCCGTATCCGGGCGGCGGGCCACCGGAAGGAGGCCCAGCGGGACCGGCGCCGGGCGCCTGCTCGGGCGGGTACCACTTGCCGTCTGAGGCCTGCCACCAGCCAGGCCCTTGTGAGGTGTCGCTCATGAGTTGTCCGTTTCTCCCGCATCGAGGGGTGCAAGGTTCCGGCCGAAGGGTACCCCTGAACAGGCAGCCCGTCTGATGATCCTCGAACCAGTGGATCAGGAGGAGGGGAGACCGCCCGTGACGATGGTGGTGACCCAGTGGATCGCGACCAGGGCTCCGACGCCGATCAGCAGGAGGGGGCTGCGCATCCAGGCGGGCGGCTCGTCCTTGCGGATGACGACGCGCACCAGGTAGGTGACGGCGAGGAACGTGAGCACGGCCAGCAGGCCGACGCCGGCAGCATCCGAGCGCACGGCATCGGTGATGCGGCCGTGAACGACCGCGTCGGCGAGCCGGGTCATCCCGCACCCCGGGCACGGGACGCCGGTGACGGTGCGCAACGGGCACGCGGGAGCGTGGATCGACACAGCCCGGCCGGCCAGGAGCACGGCACCGATCCCCACGAGGGCGAGCGCGCCCTGACCGACGGCGCGGGCCCGGGTGGTGTCCGGATCCGGGTCGGGGGGCGGCGGCGCGTGGCCGTAGGCGAGTGAGGCCATCGTGCCCAGTCTGCCCGCTCCGGCCCGGCAACGGGGCACTTGGCCAGCCCTCGATGGGCCGAACGACCCATTAGGGCATACGGCCCAGTCGTCGGCTCAAGACGCGGGCGAAACGGCCGATCTGACCTCTTGTCCGGTGCATCTGCCGGCGGCCCCCCATTCCCCTACGAGGACGCCGTGTTCGACGATCTGAAGATCCGCAACAAGCTGATCCTGCTCATGGCAGGTCCGATCGTGCTCATCTTGCTCCTCTCGGCCTTGGGTGCTCGGGATCGCCGGTCTGCTGCGGCCGAGAGCCGCGACGTCGCCGAGCTGGTGACCATCGCCCGGCTCAACAGCGATGTCGCTGACGCCCTCCAGCAAGAGGCGCTCTACAGCGCCGCCTACGTCGGCTCGAACCGCAAGGCGTGGGACAAGGAGCTGAAGACGGCCCGGGCCAACTCCGACACGGTGATGGGCCAGGCGGTGCCGGTGCTCCAAGCCGGCGTGGGCGGGACCGACGACGGCATCCAGTCCGCGGCCGGCCTCGCGGTCGGCGCTGCGGACAAGCTGGGCTTCTACCGGCAGTCGGTGGACCAGGGCTTCCGACCCGACCAGGTCAACGAGATGGTCGTGAGCTACGGCGACCTCCAGCAGACGTTCCTCGCCGTCAACGCCAACATCGCCGACACGATGACCGATCCCCAGGCTGCGGCGGAGCTGCGGTCGGCGGCCGCCCTCGGCGCCTACAAGGCCTCGCTCGCCCGCCAGGGCGCGCTCATCGCCGGCGCGGCCGAGCTGGGCTCGTTCGGGTCCGATCGGACCTTCGCGCTCTTCGAGAAGTCCCGGGCCAGCGAACGGAGCCAGCTGGAGCTGCTCAACTCCCTCTCGGGCCTGACCCGGAAGGGCGCGGTGCGCGACGCCCTGGCCACCGACCAGAGCCAGGTCTTCGACAGCGTCCGCGAGCGGGCCGGGGGCGCCGGGCCCGAGAAGGCGCTCGGGTTCGACGGCAAGGCCGTCGTCACGTCCACGGGCACGGTCATCAAGGACCTGCACACGGTGGAATCTGAGCTGCTGGCCGGGCTCATCGCCGACAGCCAGGCCGCCCGCGACAGCGCGGAGCGGGCATCGACCCTGTTCCTCATCGCCGCCCTCGTCGCCATCGGCGGTGCGGTCATCGCCGCCATGTTCCTCGGGCGCCGGATCACCAAGCCGCTGGGTCGCCTGACCGAGGCCGCCGACCGCCTGTCGGGCGAGCAGATGCCCCGTCTGATCGAGTCGCTCAAGAACCCGTCCGAGGAGGAGCTGGGCTTCCAGATCGGCGCCATGACCCCGATCCAGATCGACAGCAGGGACGAGATCGGCCAGCTCGCCCGGTCCTTCAACGAGGTCCAGCGGGTGGCGGGTGAGGTCGCCGCCGAGCAGGCCCAGCTGCTGCGCAAGGGCATCGGCGAGATGTTCGTCAACCTGGCTCGCCGCAACCAGGCCCTGCTCGACCGCCAGATCGAGTTCATCGACGAGCTGGAGCGGGGCGAGGAAGACCCTGACCAGCTCGAGAACCTGTACCGCCTCGACCACCTCGCCACCCGCATGCGCCGCAACGCCGAGTCGCTGCTGGTGCTCGCGGGCGCCGAGCCGCCCCGACGCCGCGGCCGCCCCGCGCCGCTGGCCAACGTGGTCCGGGCTGCGCTCGCCGAGGTCGAGGACTTCGGCCGCATCGAGCTGCTGTCGTTCGACGAGGTGCTCGTCGCCTCGAACGCGGCCGCGGACCTCGCCCACCTGCTCTCCGAGCTCATGGAGAACGCCACCAACTTCTCCCCGCCGGAGACCCGGGTCGAGGTCGTGGGCCACAAGACGAAGGCCGACGGCTACGTCATCTCCGTCACCGACCACGGCATCGGCATGTCGGCCGGCCAGATCACCGAAGCGAACGAGTCGCTGGCCCGCCCGCCGCTCGTCGGCTTGGCCATGTCCCGCTCGCTGGGCTTCATCGTCGTCGGCCGCCTCGCTTCCCGCCACGGCATCGCCGTGCGCATGATGCCCTCCGCTGCCGGCGGCGTGACCGCTGTCGTCTCCATCCCCCCGGCGCTCGTCGTGGACACACCCGGTGGCATGGGCGAACCCGAGCCCGTCATCGAGGCGCCGGCTCGCTTGAAGCCGGTGCTCGACAGCCCCACCTCGGGCCTGGCGCCGCTCTCGTTCAACCCCACCGAGCTGGGCGGACTCGCTGCACCGGCCGAGCCTGCCTCCGAGCCGGCGGATGAGCCGGCACCCGCACCTCCTCCGGCCCCGGTCGACGCCTCGGCTCTCGGCGAGCCTGTGACCTGGCCTGCAGAGGCGCCGACCCCAGCAGCGGCGCCCGCGGCCCCCGAGGGTGCCGACGAGTCGAAGCTGCCGAGCCGGTCGATCTTCGACACCCCGTCCACCGATCGCGAGGACGACGCGGACACCGCCGCCATCGCCGCTCAGGTGGACGAGGCCGTCAGCCCGGCGATGCCCGCCGCCCTCTCCTTCGATGCCCCGCCGGCCGATCCTTCGCCACCCTCGGCCCCGATCCCGCCATCGGTGGAAGCCGCGGGCTCTCCTCGCCTCGACGGCCCGGCGCCCCGCGCGCCGCAGAACAGCCGGCCCTTCTTCCTCGAGGATGCCGAGCCGCCCCGGGCCTTCGGCCACGACGGTGCGCCGACCGATGCGCCCACGCCGCCGGCCCCGAACGCTCCTGCCCCGCCCCGGCTCTTCGGCGGCCCGTCTCCCTCGGCTCCATCCATCCCGCCGGATGCTCCCGGCAAGCTCCCGGGCCGCAGCACCGCAGCGAACGGGGCGCCGCCCGCACCCCTGGCGACGCGCCGGCCCGCCGCCGCCCCCGAGGAGGCCCCGGCCCCCGAGCCGGCCGCGGAGCCCGCGGCCGAGGCACCGGCTGCTCCTGACGTCACCACCCCGGCGGGCCTGAAGAAGCGGGTGCCTCGTTCCGCGGGCGCCAGCCGGGCCATCCCGGGCGCCGAGACCGAGCGCGGCGTCGCCGCGACCCGGCGCTCGCCAGAGGAGATCCGCAGCATGCTGGCCCAGCACACCGCCGGCCGTCAGCGAGCACGAGTCCAAGAGCCGGTCCCTGCCGGCGCACCCGATGAGAGGGAAACCCATGAGTGATCTGAGCGCAGCCGCCCGGAACGTCAACTGGCTGGTCGAGCACTTCGTCGACCACATTCCGGGCGTCACCGAGGCGGTCGTGGTGTCCGCAGACGGCTTGCCCATGGCGGTGTCCAAGGGGTTGGACCGTGACGCCGCCGATCGCTTCGCCGCGGTGGCGTCGGGCCTCATCGGGCTGGCCTACGGGGCGGCCGGCCGCTTCGGCGGTGGGGCCGTGACCCAGATCATGATCGAGATGGAGAACGCCTTCTTGTTCGTCACCGGCATCAGCGACGGGTCGTGCCTGGCCGTGGTCGCCGCGTCGAGCTGCGACGTCGGTCTCGTCGGCTACGAGATGGCGGTCCTGGTCGAGCGGGCCGGCGCCGTGCTCACGCCCGAACTGCGCCAGGAGCTCCAGGGGGCTCTGCCCCGATGAGCCTCGGCGACGCTGGAGACGGTCTGCGGGTCCGCCCGTACGCCATCACCGGCGGTCGCACGCGCGCGACCACGGAGGTGCCCATCGAGGCCATCGTGTACCGCACCCCCGCGGGTGAGCAGGCGGTGTCCTCCTTGTCGATGGAGCGCCGCCAGATCCTCAACCTGCTCGCCTCGCCCCAGTCCGCGGCCGAGATCTCGGCCCGTCTCCGCCTGCCCCTCGGTGTGGCCCGCGTCGTCCTCGGCGACCTGGTCGACGAGGGGTTCGTCGCCCTCAACACCCGGTCGGCCACCGGCCGCCCCGATCTCCGACTCCTCGAAAGGGTCCTCGATGGCCTCCAAGCCCTCTGACACGGTCGTGACCAACGACACCGCCACCGGCGGTCCGGGCCCCATGCCGGTGAAGATCGTCGTCGCCGGCGGGTTCGCCGTCGGCAAGACCACCTTCATCGGCTCCATCTCCGAGATCGAGCCCCTCACCACCGAGGCGGCGCTCACCAAGGTGAGCGAGGGCGTGGACGACACCTCCAAGGTGTCCACCAAGACCACCACCACGGTGGCGATGGACTTCGGTCGCATCACCCTCGGCGACGACCTGATCCTCTACCTGTTCGGCACGCCGGGCCAGGACCGGTTCTGGTTCATGTGGGACGAGCTCGTCCGCGGTGCCATCGGTGCCGTCGTGCTGATCGACACCCGTCGCCTCGAGGAGTGCTTCCCTGCGGTGGACTACTTCGAGGAGAACCAGATCCCGTTCGTGGTGGGCATGAACTGCTTCGACGGCGAGTCGACGCACTCGCCCGAAGACGTCCGCGAGGCCCTGGCCGTGTCGCCCGACACGCCGGTGCTGCTCATCGACGCACGCGAGCGGGAGTCCACCCGCGACACGCTGCTCGAGCTGGTCCA
>CAZCVS010000173.1:0-6841 GCA_964501845.1 uncultured Iamiaceae bacterium | reverse complement strand
GCGGCAGCACCGGCAACGGCTCGATCGTGATCTTCCAGCCCGGCGCCGGCGGTGGCGGCGGCGGCGCCTCCAGCGGCGCCTGCGCCGGAGCCACCTGCGCCGCGGGCTCAGGCACCCCGCTCGTCGTCGCGGGCGGTGGCGGCGGCGGCGGCGTCAGCAACTGCGCCGGCACTCCGTCGGGCACCGGCGGCAACGGCGGCTCGGCCGCCAACTCGACCGGCAACGGCGGCTTCGGACCTCGCGGCGCCAACGGCGGCAACGGCGGCAACTCCGGTGGGGGCAGCGGCTCCATCCTCGGTGGCAACGGCGGCGTCAACACCGACAGCCCCAACGGCCGTGGCGGCGACGCCCCGTCCCCGGGCGGGCTCGACGGTGCCGGCGTGAGCGTGGTCGGCGGCGGTGGGGGCGGCGGCTTCGCCGGCGGTGCCCAGGGCCAGAACGCCAACACCGGCTGCAAGGGCGCCGGCGGTGGCGGCGGCGGCTCCTCGTGGGTCAGGAACACGGCCACGAACGCCACCTTCTCCACCGCGGCAGCCCCGAGCGTCGTGCTGACCTTCACGATCAGCACCCCGGCTTCGACCACCAGCAGCACCACCACGAGCACGTCGACCACCACCACGTCGACCACCACGAGCACGTCGACCACCACCAGCACCACGCAGGCCACCACCACCAGCACCACTGCGGCGCCCTGCGCGGCTGACAAGGTGCCGTTCGCAACGGTGCAGGCCCTGGTCACCCAGCAGTACCTGGACTTCAAGGGTGCGGCGCCGACCACGGCGCAGAACAACCAGTGGGTCCCGGCCATCACGAACTGCTCGGCCAGCGCCGACGCCCTCATCGTGAGCCTCCTGGCCACCGACCAGACGCTCGACGATGCCCGTCTCGTGCGGCTCTACCTGGCCTACTTCAAGCGGCCGCCGGACCCCGACGGCTTCGCCTACTGGCAGCGCCAGCTCGACAACGGCAGGGGCCTCATCAACGCCGCCAGGAAGTTCGCCGAGAGCACGGAGTTCAAGCGCACCTACGGTGACCTTTCGAACGCCGCGTTCATCGAGCTCGTCTACCAGAACGTCCTCGGCCGCGGCTCGGACCCCACCGGCAAGGCCTTCTGGCTCACCCGCCTCGACAACAAGACCAAGAACCGCGGCGACGTGATGATCAACTTCTCCGAGTCCTCGGAGAACGTGAACAAGAAGGTCAACCACGTCCAGGTCTTCCGGATGCACCGAGGCATGATGGCGAAGTTCCCGGCCAAGACCGGCTACTTCGCCCTCCTCAACCCCATCCTCGACGAGGGCAAGACCCTCAACGACGCCGCGAAGGCCATCCGCCACAGCGCGGCCTACGACGCCAGGGTCTGATCCACCGCCCCACCGGGGCGCCCAGCAGTGAGAATGAAGAGGCCGGTCCCCACGGGACCGGCCTCTTCGCGTGAAGCCGAGCTTCGACTCGCATTCGTTTCTGACGGTGTGTCAGAATCCACGGCGCGGGTGCGGCCAGGGGGGCCGCCCTACCCGTCAACCCTGGGAGACAACCACCGATGAAGCCGCGTCCGATCCGATCCGTCCTGCTGGCTGCCGCCGCGGCCGCCGCTGGACTGGTCATCGTGTCCAGTACCGGTGGCCCCGCAGGCGCCGCCATCGTCAGCCAGAAGCTCGACTGCGGCATCGGCGGCACCCAGACCGTGGGGCTGAACGCCACGGCGCCGGCCACCGTGGCGGCCGGCGGCACCTTCACCGTCTCGCTCGCACCCAACGGGGCCGGCAAGGCCGATGGTGCCGAGATCAAGAACATGACCACCACGTTCCAGGCCCCCGCAGGCTCCACGATCGTGGCCGGCTCGGCCAAGACCTCGGGCGGCAGCGGCACCCTCGGAGCGGTCAGCACGACGATCAGCGGCCAGAACGTCGCCATCAAGACCGCTGGCCCCATCAAGAGCGGCGCCTCGTTCACGCCCCCGACGCTGACGTTCCAGCTGAGGGCCACGGGCGCAGCCGGGACCGCCCTCCGGGTCACGTTCCGCCAGAGCGCCGGCTACACCCTCACCGCGGCCGGCTCGTTCAACGTCTCCTGCAACGCCACGCCGCTCACCACGCTCACCACCACGACGATCCAAGCAGCGGCCACCACGACGACCACCGCCGCCCCGACAACCACCACCACCAAGGCGGCGGGCCCCACCACCACGACGACGGCGCCGGCCACGACCACCACCGTCGCGCCGCCCACGGTCACGACCCAGACCTGGTCGCCCAACGCGGCCTGCGGCGCGGTCCAGACCACCACAGCTCCCGCCCACGCCACCTCCGTCACCATCTCGGCGGTCGGCGGCACCGGCGGCCGCAGCGGATCCCAGGCCAGCAGCAGCACCGTCGCCGGCGGCTCCGGCGGCAAGGCCGTCGCCACCTTCCCCGCGAGCGCCGGCCAGACCTACTCGGCCGTCGTCGCCTGCCCCGGCGCCAACGGCGGCAGCTACTCGAACACCACCACGCCCGGCGGCTACGCCAGCGGCGGCGGCACCGGTCGCGGCACGATCATCGTCGGCCAGTCCGGAGCGTCCGGCGGCAGCGGCGGCGGCGCCAGCGCGGCGTGCCTCGGTGCCGTCTGCACCGCCGGCGGACCGGGCGTCTCGCCCCTCGTCGTCGCCGGCGGTGGCGGTGGCGGTGGCGTCAGCAACTGCGCTGGGACCTCCTCCGGCGCCGGCGGCAGCGGCGGCTCGGACTCCTCCACCAGCGCCTCGGGTGGCGCTGGCAACTCCGGCACCAAGGGCGCCAACGGCAGCAGCAACGGCGGCGCCGGTGGCGTCAACAGCAACGGCGGCAACGCCTCCGGCGGCAGCAACGGCAACGGCTCCGGCGGTGCCGGCGTCAACGTCGTCGGTGGCGGTGGCGGTGGCGGCTTCGTCGGCGGCGCAGCCGGCAGCAACACCAGCACCGGCTGCAAGGGTGCCGGCGGCGGCGGCGGCGGGTCCTCCTGGATCAAGAGCGGCGGCACCAGCACCTCGTTCGGCATCGAGGCCACGGCGAGCGTGGTGCTGACCTTCACCGTCAGCACCCCGGCCCCCACGACCACCACCACGACCGCGGCGCCGTGCGCCGCGGACAAGGTGCCGTTCCCGACGGTGCAGGCCCTCGTCACCCAGCAGTTCAAGGACTTCAAGGGTGCGGCGCCGACCACCGCGCAGAACAACCAGTGGGTCCCGGCCATCACGAACTGCTCGGCCAGCGCCGACGCCCTCATCGTGAGCCTCCTGCCCACCGACCTCACGACGCTCGACGACGCCCGCCTCGTGCGGCTCTACCTCGCCTTCTTCAAGCGCCCGCCGGACCCCGACGGCTTCACCTACTGGAAGCGCCAGCTCGACAGCGGCAAGGGCCTGATCAACGCGGCCAAGAAGTTCGCCGAGTCCTCGGAGTTCCAGCGCACCTACGGGCCCCTCTCCAACGGCGCCTTCATCGACCTCGTCTACCTCAACGTCTTGGAACGGACGCCGGATGCCTCGGGCCGCTCCTTCTGGCTCACCCGTCTCAACAACAAGACCAAGAACCGCGGCGACGTGATGATCAACTTCTCCGAGTCCTCCGAGAACGTGAACAAGAAGGCCAACCACGTCCAGGTCTTCCGGCTCCACCGCTCGATGCTGGCGAAGTTCCCGTCGAAGAGCGGCTACTTCGCCCTCCTCGACCCGATCACCACCGGGGGCAAGACCCTCAACGACGCGGCCAAGGCCATCCGCCTCAGCGCGGCCTACGACGCCCGGGTCTGACTCCGGGCCCGAGCGCCGGGCACCCAGCAAACGAGACGACGAGGCCGGTCCCACGGGGCCGGCCTCGTCGCATGCAGGCGACGCCGCTAGGTCTTGACCCGCGGGTCAAGTTACGCTCGCTGGCGATGTCCACCGTGCCCGAAGCCCCATCCGAGTCCGCGGGCTCCGAGCCGATCGGGCGCGAGGAGTGCGAGGACGCCTACCTCGAGGGCGACCGGACGTTCGAGCCGGGCACCGCCCGCGCCGCCTGGTCGCACCGCACCTTCCGCACCGTCTACCTGGGCGCGTTCGCCTCCAACATCGGCACGTGGATGCAGAACGTGGTGCTCGGCGCCCTCGCCTACAACCTGACCAAGTCGGGCGTGTTCGTCGGCCTCATCATCGCTGCCCAGCTTGGCCCGCTCCTGTTCTTCTCCCCCATCGGCGGCATGATCGCCGACGCCTACGACCGCAAGCGCTCGCTGACCATCCTCTGCCTCCAGCAGGCGGTGTTCTCGATCCTCCTGGCCCTCGTCACCCTGCCGGCCGACCCCAACAAGACGGCGATGTTCTTCGTCGTGTTGCTCATCGGCATCGGCAACGCGCTCTACGCCCCGATCTTCAGCGCGGTGGTGCCGATCCTGGTCCCCCGCCGGGACCTGTCGGGCGCCATCTCGCTGAACTCGGTCCAGATGAACGCGTCTCGGGTCATCGGCCCCGCCATCGGCGCCACGATCTACTCGACGTGGGGCCCGTCATGGGTGTTCGTGCTCAACGCGGTGAGCTTCGCGTTCGTGATCTTCAGCCTCACCCGAGTCACGCTGCCGGCGCCCGTCGCCACCGGCACCCAGGGCATGCACCGGATCCTTGAGGGCTTCGGCGTGGCGGTCAAGGACCGCGTCGTCGGACAGTGCCTCATCGTGATCTTCGTGTTCTCGCTGCTCTGCCTGCCGTTCATCACCCAGATGCCGACGATTGCCGACACCAACCTCGGCATCGCGTCGAAGAGCAGCGCCTACGGGATCCTCTACGCCTGCTTCGGGCTCGGCGCGGTCATCGGGGCGCTCTCGATCGGCACCGTGTTCGCGGCCTCGTCGAAGCCGAAGCTGACCCGCATCGGCCTCCTCGGGTTCGCGGCGATGATCCTGGTGTTCGGCACCCTGCAGGTCGCCCTGCCCGCCTACCTCGCCATCCTCCTGCTGGGGTGCGTGTACTTCGCGGTGATCACCTCGCTGTCGACCGTGCTCCAAGCGGACCTCGACGACGGCGTCCGGGGCAAGGTCATGGCGCTGTGGATCATGGGCTTCGGCGGCACCGTGCCCTTCGGCGGCCTCGCCGGCGGCGTCGTCATCGACCACCTCGGCATCACGCCGCTGATCGGCATCAGCGCGGTGATCGCCGTCGCCCTCGCCTGGTGGGCCGACCTGCTGCCGACCCGGCCGTCCGGCATCCTCGCCCTCGAGCCCGCCGCTTCCTGAGTCCGAGCCCGACGAGCAGCGGCGACGGTTCAGGCCGGCGGGGCGAGCAGCGCGGTGGCCAGGCGGTCGAGGCCCGCGGCGCGGCTGGCCTTCACCAGCACGACATCGCCATCGCCGAGGCCCAGGTCGTGGAGCCGCCGTTGGGCCGCACCGACATCGGCCACGGCGTCGTCGTCCTCGGCGCCGTACCAGGGCTGGGCGACGGTGATCAGGTGGATGCCCAGCTCCTGGGCGAGCACGGCGACGGAGTGGTGCGCGGCTGCCTCGTCGGGGCCGAGCTCGGCCATCGTCCCCAGCACGGCGAAGCGCCGGGTCGCCGGGAGCTCGTCGATGGCGCGCAGCGCGGCGGCCATCGACGTGGGGTTGGCGTTGTAGCTGTCGTTCAGGACCCGGTAGCCCGCCTCGGCGGTGGCCAGGTCCATGCGCAGGGCGGAGAGCCGGGCGCCGCCGAGACCGACCACGACCCGGTCCAGCGGCACGCCCAGCGCCAGGCCGGCCGCCGCCGCACCCAGGGCGTTGACGACCTGGTGGCGACCGGCGATGGCGAGGCGGACGTCGGCGGTGCCCCACGGGGTCCGCAGCTCGAACGTGGGGTGCAGGTGCTCGTCGAGCGAGACATGAGCGGCGCGGACCTCGCCGGCGTCTTGGCCGAAGGTGAGGACGGTGGCATCGGTGCGCGCCGCCATCGCGGCCACGCGCTCGTCGTCGGCGTTGAGCACGGCGGTGCCCGATGCCGGCAGGGCGGCGATGAGCTCGCCCTTGCCGGCGGCCACGTCGTCGATGCTGCCGAACGCCTCCAGGTGGACCCCCGCGACCACGGTGACGACGCCGACGGTGGGCCGTCCGATCTCGCACAGCTCCGCGATGTGGCCGATCCCCCGTGCGCCCATCTCCAGGATCGTGCACTCGGTACCGTCGGGCGCGTTGGCCAGCGACAGCGGGACCCCGAGCTCGTTGTTGAAGGAGCCGATGCTGGCCGCGGTCTCGTAGGTGGTCGACGTCACCGACGCCAGCAGGTCCTTGAGCGAGGTCTTGCCCACACTGCCCGTGATGCCGACGACGCGGTCGCCCAGCCGGGCGCGCGCCGCGGTGCCCAGGTCCCGGAGGGCCACCGTGGTGTCGGCGACGCGGATCGCGGTGGCGGCCTCGATCGGCCCCGACGTCAGGTAGGCCGGGGAGCCGGCAGCAACGGCACGGCCGATGAAGTCGTGCCCGTCGCGCCGGGCCACGAGCGGGATGAAGAGCTGGCCCGGCAGCACGAGACGGGAGTCGATGGAGGCCCCGTCGACCTCGGTCTCCCGCCCGAAGACCTCGCCGCCGGTGGCCTCGGCCACCTCGGCCGTCGTGAAGCGCATGGCGGGACCGTACCCGAGCCTCCAAGGCCCTCCGGCGACCAGGCGCTCCGATCGCCGCCCGTATGCTCGGACGCCATGACCGATGCGCCCAAGCCTGTCCGGATCGTCCTGCTCTACGGCGGGCAGTCGGCCGAGCACGAGGTGTCGAAGGTCTCGGCCGCCAGCGTCCTCAAGGCCATCGACCGATCCCGGTACGACGTGGTCCCGATCGCCATCACGCCCGAGGGACGGTGGCTGCGCTCCGACGCCACGCTCGCCCT
>CAZCVS010000172.1:0-6847 GCA_964501845.1 uncultured Iamiaceae bacterium | reverse complement strand
TCGCTTCCGCCACCCAGCGGTACGGCGACGGGTTCGCCGCGGTCTTGCCCTCGTGCGCCGTCTGGGTCAACGGCGAGCCGGCCGACGGCTCCGACGCAGTGACCGATGCCGACGAGGTCGCGGTCTTGCCCCCGGTCTCCGGTGGGGCGTCGTGACCGACACCGACCAGCCCGGGGGGCCGCGCCGCCCGCCTCGGCCCCCGCGCCCCGGCTCCCGGCCTCCTTCCGCCGCACCACCTGCCTCGGCCGGTGCTCCCGTCCCTCGTGCGCCGTCGTCCGCTCCGGCGCGGACCAAGCGCCCGATCCCCGAGGCCCCCGGCCCCCGTCCCGATCCGGTCGCCCAGCCGGCGCGTCCCAAGCGACCCACCGCTCCGCCTACGGGCGTCACCTTCAAGGCACCCGAACCCGGGCCGCCACCGGCTGCGCCACCCGCCAACCGTCGGACCCCGCCGCCAGACCCGGCCGCCGACGCAGGCGACGCAGGCGAGACCCACACGGGGAGGCTGCGTCGCATCCGCGCTGCCCGCCAGCCCGCCGCGGACCTCCTGCCCAAGCAGGAAGACCACCTGTCGCCGTTCCGGCGTCGCTACGGCATTCCATACAACACCCAGGGCCCCAAGGTCCGGCTCGGGGTCCTGTGGGCGGTCGCGGTCGTCGCCGTCCTCTACCCGCAGGCGCTACGGCCCTGGGGCCTCGCGGTGCTCTACGGCGTGGTCGCGGGCGCCGCGGCCTCGCAGATCATCGATGCCCACCGCGGCCACCGCACCAGCGCCGACCGGGCTGTCGCCGCGTTCGGTGCGTCGGGCCTGGCCGTGGCGGCCACCCTCGGCACCCAGGCGCTGGGGGTCGGTTACCTCCTGTTGGTGGTCGCCGCCGTGCTTGCGGCGCTGGGCACGCCCGAGCGGGGCCGACTGCCCATCCCCCGAGCGGGTCACACGGTGGCCGCGGCGGGCATCTGCGGTGGTGCCGCCGCCTCGCTGGTCCTGCTGGCCGAGTACGAGATCGGCGCGCTCATCATCTTGCTGGTGTTCGTGATGGTCTACGACGCCAGCGACTTCATCGTCGGGTCGGGAGCCACCAACGGCATCGAAGGCCCCCTCGCCGGGATGCTGTTCATCGCGGCCGCGTCTGCGGTGTTCGCGGTGGTGAGCGCCCCGCCGTTCAACGACCAGGGCAGCGACATCTGGAGCTTCTCGGTGCTGGCGATGATCGCCTGCCCGGCGGGGCAGATCCTGGCGTCGGCCCTGCTCCCGAAGGCCGACGCCCCCGCCCCCGCCCTGCGCCGCCTCGACACGATGCTGGTCGTCGCACCGGCGTGGGCCGGCCTGATCGGCCTCTACCTCGCACGGGGTGTCTGACCACGGCTGCCTGACCACGGGGTGGTCTGACCACGGGGCGAGACCGTCGCAGTACAGTCGGTCACATCGGCCGACGGCCGCAGAACCAGGAGGCGCCATGGACACCGAGCTCGATCGGATCCTCGCCGACGACTACCTCGTCGGCCTCGCGGATCGGCCCGTCGCCGAGCTGCGCGCCCTCCGTGCCGAGTGCCAGGCGGTCGAGACCCAGCTGTCGTACCTGCGCCGCCTGGTCCAGGGACGCCACGACATCGTCACCGGCGAGATCGACCGCCGCGGCCACGGCGGTGATCGCTACGACGTGTCGGACCTGGTGGACCGCCTGCCGGAGATCCTCTCCGACCGCATCCACGCCCCCGGGCCGGGACGTCTGCCGTCCGACATGGAGCCGGGGGAGCTGACGGGCCGGCTGGCAGATCGCCTCGTCGAGGTCACCGACCGTGTGCCGATCGAGTCGCCCGGCGAGGCCGACGACGAGGCGCTGATGCAGGTCGCCGGGGACCTCAGCGAGCTCGAGCACGAGGTCTCGGCCTTCCGCCGCCAGCTCTTCGACCGCATCGACACGCTCCAGGCCGAGATCACCCGCCGCTACCGCAGCGGTGAGGCCCGCGTCGACGACGTGCTCAGCGGCGGCTGAGACCGCTCGTTCGGCGGGAGGCGCTTCGTCCCCACGCTCGGCGGCTGCCACTCGTGCGGGAAAGGTTGGGCCGTGACGGGCCGTAGCGGGCAGGCTGGATGGTTCCCGCGCCCTGCGCCTGCTCACGAGGAATGCTGTGACCGACCGTTCGTCTGTGCCCTACCGCTTCGACCCCGATGCCACCGCGTTCGGGTTGAAGCAGGCGTACGGGCACCTCGAGCCGGGTGTGGAGACGGGTGACCGGGTCGTGGTCGCCGGACGCCTGATGCTGCGCCGGGGACAGGGCAAGCTTGCCTTCGGGCAGCTGGCGGACTCCACCGGGCGCATCCAGCTGTTCGCCACCACCAACGAGACGACCCAGTTCGAGGGCTTCGGCAAGCTCTCGCTCGGCGACTGGATCGGCGTCCACGGTGAGGTCATGACCACCCGCAAGGGCGAGCTGTCCGTGAAGGTCCTCGAGTGGACGGTGCTGGCGGAGACCCGCCGGCCGTTCCCCGACAAGTGGCACGGCATCACCGACCCCGACACCCGCTACCGCCAGCGCTACGTCGACCTGTGGGTCACCGACGAGGCCCGCCGGACCCTTCAGGCGCGGTCCAAGATCGTGTCGCTCATCCGCCGCTGGCTCGAGGACCGGGACTTCATGGAGGTCGAGACCCCCGCGCTGCACCCGGTGCCCGGCGGCGCGCTGGCCCGACCGTTCACCACGCACCACAACGCGCTCGACCAGGAGATGTTCCTGCGCATCGCGCCCGAGCTGTACCTGAAGCGGCTGGTCGTCGGCGGCTTCGAGCGGGTGTTCGAGATCGCCCGGGTGTTTCGCAACGAGGGCATCTCCCCCCGGCACAACCCCGAGTTCACGATGCTCGAGCTCTACCAGGCCTACGCCGACTGGACCGACATCATGGAGCTGGTCGAGCAGCTGGTCGCCGATCTCGCCGTCGAGATCTGCGGGTCCACCACGGTCACCTACCAAGACCGTGAGCTGGACCTCTCCGTGCCGTGGCGACGGGCGACCATGGCGTCGCTCATCGAGGAGCAGATCGGCCGGGCCGTCGACCTCGCCACCCCCATCGACGAGCTCCGCGCCCTGTGCGACGAGCACGGCGTCGAGTGGAAGGACAGCTACGGCCCCGGGAAGCTGCTCCTCGAGATCTACGAGAAGACCGCGGAGCACCAGCAGTGGAACCCCGTCTTCGTGACCGAGTACCCGGTCGAGGTCTCGCCGCTCGCCCGACCGCACCGTGAGATCCCCGGCATGACCGAGCGCTTCGAGGGCATCGTCGCCGGCCGGGAGCTGTGCAACGCGTTCAGCGAACTGCTCGACCCCGACGACCAGCGGGCCCGGTTCGAGGAGCAGGTGCGCGAGCGCGACAACGGCGACGAGGAGGCCATGGCAGTCGACGAGGACTACCTGCGCGCCCTCGAGTACGGCCTGCCCCCCACCGGCGGCCTGGGTATCGGCGTCGACCGGCTGGTCATGCTGCTCACCGATTCGTCCACCATCCGCGATGTGGTCCTCTTCCCGACCCTCCGTCCGGAGCAGGACCTGGGGTCTGGCACCATGGTGGACGGGGGCGAAGACGGAAGCGGGCAGACCAGCAGCACGTGATCCGGGGGAGAGGCAAGGCATGAGGGTTCTGATCACCGGGATGGGTGGCGAGCTGGGGACCCGCGTCGCCAACCTGCTGGAGGCCGACGAGTCCGTCACCGAGATCATGGGCATGGACCTGTTCCCGCCCCGGCGCCGCATCTTCCGGTCCGAGTTCCACCGCGTCGAGCCCACCGACCGCCGCAAGGCGGTGCGCCTGGTCCGGGACTTCGATCCCGAGGTCGTGCTGCACCTCGGCGTCTTCGAGCCGCACTCGCGCACCAGCCCCAGCGAGGCGCGCCGCGGCACCGCGGCCTCAGCCGTGTCCGTGCTGGGTGCGGCCGCCAAGTGCCCGTCGCTGCAGGCCATCGTCGTGCGCTCGGGCATCGAGGTCTACGGCCGCTCCCGCGGGGCACCCACGCGGCCCGACGAGTCCGTGCCGATCGACCCCACGTCGCCGTTCGGGCACTCGCTCGCTCATGTCGAGCAGGTCGCGATCGAAGCGGGCGATGTCGCCGGCGTCCCCGTCACCGCGCTGCGCCTCGCGCCCATCGTCGGCCCGAGCATCCCGAGCCCGCTCGGGCGCTACCTGCGGCTTCCCGTGGTCGCCGTCGACCCGCTCGCGGAGCTGCCGTTCAGCCTCTTGCACCAGGAGGACGCGTGCCAGGCCATGGTGGCCGCGGCGGCAGCCGCGCACGACGGACCGCTCAACGTGGTCGGTCCCGGCGCGGTCACCGCCAGCCAGGCCGTGCTGATGGGCCGGCGCATCCCGCTCCCCGTCTTCGGGCCCGGATGGTGGGCGGCGGCCGCCGTCGCCGAGCTCCAAGGCGCCCCTCTGCCGCCGCACTCCCGCGAGCTGCTCGTGCGGGGCTGCACCGCCGACGGCACTCGGGGCCGCGAGGTGCTGGGCATCGACCCCCGTCCCACGCACGACGTCGTGACGCAGCTCTACCGCTGGCACACCGTCGCCCACCCGGAGCCGTCGGGTCAGGTGACGCCCCGATGAGCACGAGCCTGCTGCGGCGCGGCGTCCCGGGTGCCCAGGTCGTCGCCCACGTCCAACGCCGGGCGCTCGGCGCGTTCGACGTCGACGAGTGGGGCCTCGATCCCGAACTGGTCGCCCTGGCCAACCCCGTGTTCGGCCTGCGCTGGGACATCGAGGTCTGCGGCGCCGAGCAGCTACCGGCCGTCGGGGGCGCCGTGCTGGTGTTCAACCGGCGCTTCGGCATCAGCGAGCCGTGGGTCGTCGCCCGCGGCATCCGCCAGGCCACCGGGCGGTTCGTGCGCACCGTCGGGGTGCCCGACGTCGCTCCCATCGGACCGTTCATCCGCCGTTTCGGTGGTGTCCTCGACCGCACTGACGAGGTCGCCGGCCTGCTCCGGGCGGGCCAGCTGGTCGGCCTGCCGATGTCGCGGGACCTGCGCAGCCGCGAGCGCGTCGGCCACCTCGAGGTCGAGCGGCTCGAGGCCGCGATCCAGACCGGCAGCCCGGTGGTCCCGCTCGCTCTGGTGGGCCGCGAGGTGGGGCGGAGCTGGCGGATCGTGGTGGGGACGCCGCTACCGCCGGTGGCAGGCGGCGGGCCTCTGGCCGCGGCGGAGTTGGCCGAGTCCACCCGCAAAGCCGTCGAGGTGCTCCTCGACGAGTCGCTGCCCACCTCCTGGTGGCTCTGACTCCTCCTTCGTCTCCTTCGTCGCCCTGGTTGGCGTGTCGGACCCTCCCTGGGTGAGCGCTCCCCTCGGTCGGTCGCGGCCGTGGATGTCCGGTGAGAGGTCTTGCACCGGTGCGGCACCCGAGCGGTGTGACCGCGCCGGCGGAGCCCGTCTTCCGCCGATCGACGGGGCTTGCCTTTTTACGACAGGTTGTAATAAGCATCCCTAACGATCTTGGTACAACCCTCTTGAGGAGCCACCTGATGAACCCCTTCCAACTCCGTCGGCGCCGTGTGCTGGCCGCAGCGGTCCTCGCCGCCGCCGTGCTCGGCGGTTCGACGGTCGCCGTTGCCGGTGCGTCGCCCGCGGGTGCAGAGCCCGAGGTGACCACGAATGCCGTCGCCGGAGTCACGGTCTCCAAGACGACCAACCTCGACCGTGCCGGTGAGACCCTGACGGTCACGGGTACCGGGTTCGATGCCACGGGCAACCTGGGCACCCGCCCACCGTTGTCGGGCAAGCCCGCCGGCGTGTACGTGGTCTTCGGCAAGTTCGACAGCACGTGGCAGCCGTCGCTGGTGCCGGCGCCGCCGAGCAGCACCCGCCGGGTCATCACCCAGGTGTGGGCGCTCCCGGAGCCGTCGTACACGGAGATGGGTGGCGCCACCACCGCCGGGCTCGCGCTCATGAACGCCGACGGGTCCTTCTCGGTCTCGGTCGACGCCAAGGTCGACGCCCGCCCCGGCAACTACGGGATCTACACCTATGCCGGGTCGGGTGCGGTCAACGGCGACAACGAGACGGCCACCCCGGTCACCTTCGCCGCGGGCCTCAAGGTGTCCAAGACCGAGAACGTCGCCCGAGCCGGTGAGACGCTCACGGTGACGGTCGACGGCCTGAGTGCCACCGGCAACATCGGGACCCGCCCGCCGCTGTCGGGCAAGCCCGCTGGCGCGTACGTGATCTTCGGCAAGTTCGACGACGTGTGGCGGCCGTCGGTGGTGCCGGCGCCGCCGAGCAGCACGCGCCGGGTCATCACCCAGGTGTGGGCGCTCCCCGAGCCGTCGTACACGGAGATGGGTGGCGCGACCACCGCCGGTCTCGCCCTGCTCAAGCCCGACGGCAGCGTCTCGGTGTCGCTGCCCGCCTCGCTCGATGCCCGCCCAGGCAACTACGGCGTCTACACCTACGCCGGGTCGGGTGCGATCAACGCCGCCAACGAGTTCGCAGTCCCGGTCTCGTTCGCGGTCACCGCGCCCCCGGCACCGACCATCGGCACCGCCACCGCGGGAGAGGGCCGGGCCACGGTCACGTGGACCGCAGCCGCGGACGACGGCGGCTCACCGGTCACGGGCTACGTGGTGACCCCCTACGCCGGCGCGACCGCCGGCGCCCCGGTCGACGTCCCGGTCGGCACCTCGGCCGTCGTCGAGGGCCTCGACAACGCCACCGCCTACACCTTCACGGTGGCCGCCAAGAACAGCGTCGGGACCGGCGCGGCCTCGGCGGCCTCCAACGAGGTGACGCCCCTGGGTTGGCTGCCCTGGAGCAGCGCCGACGTCGCCGTGACCGAGGTCTTCACCTGGCTCACCGGCAAGGCACCGACCGCGGC
>CAZCVS010000171.1:3760-6891 GCA_964501845.1 uncultured Iamiaceae bacterium | reverse complement strand
TCGCCATCGCCCGGTGGATCGTCGAGCTGCACGGCGGCACCATCCGCGCCGAGACGGTCGCACCCCACGGCTGCCGCATGGTGGTCTGCCTGCCGGAGGCTTCGTCTCCGGAAGGCAGTCCGGATTCGTTCCGTCGGCGCGCTTGATCCAGGCCGCTCGAGCCCATCGCCTTCGGCGAGAGCTGGCGCTGACTCACACGATCTTCAGGTCCTCCAGTCCGTCTTCTTCGGGTGGGAACTGCGGGTCGAGGTGCCCCATCGTGGCCAGCAGGACCTCGAGGACCGCCCAGTTCCGGTACCACTTGCGATCGGCCGGGATCACGTACCACGGCGAGTCGTCGGTGCTGGTCTCGCTGATCGCATCCTCGTACGCCGCCCGGTAGTCGTCCCAGTGCTCGCGGACGTCGAGATCCGCGGCGGCGAACTTCCAGTGCTTCGCCGGATCGTCGAGGCGCTCCTGCAACCGGGCCGCCTGCTCCTCCTTCGAGATGTGGAGGTAGAACTTGACCACCGTGGTCCCGGCCGCCGCGAGGGTGGACTCGAACTCCCGGATCTGCCGGTACCGGGCCTTCCACACCTCCTTGGGCACCAGCTCGTTGACCCGGACGATGAGCACGTCCTCGTAGTGCGAGCGGTTGAACACGCTGACGAAGCCGGCGGCGGGCGCCTGCTTGTGGATACGCCAGAGGAAGTCGTGGGCGAGCTCCTCGGAGCTCGGCGCCTTGAACGAGGCGACGCGCACGCCCTGCGGGTTGACGCCGGTGAACACCTTGCGGATGGTGCCGTCCTTGCCGCCGGCGTCCATCGCCTGGAGGACCATCAGCAGGGAGCGGCGGCCCTCGGCCCACAGCCGCGTCTGCAACTCCCCCAACTGCGCCACCAAGCCGTCGGCGACCCTCGTGGTGGTCCCCTTGTTGCCGGGTGCGCCCGCCGTCGACCGGGTGTCGATGTCCGCCAGGCGCAGCTTGGACCCCGGGGCCACCCGCCAGCGCTTCGCGTGGTCCTCGTGCTCGTCTGCAGCCATGGCCGGACAAGCTAGGCGGCCCCGAGCCGGCTCGTGCCAGATCGTCAGGGTGTCTCGAGGTCGACCACGATGCGGGTCGGGTTCTTGAGGCGCAGCACCCGGAAGGGCACCTTCTCGGTGGTGCCCGCTGCCCAGCTCAGCACGGCCTCGAAGTCACCGGTGCGCACGAGGTCGGTGATGAGCTCGGTCTGGCTCGCCACGGGGATGCGGTCGGGGCCGTCGTAGACGATGGTCAGCTGCGGCGCGCTCAGGTCGACCCCCGAGGCGGGCTGGACGATGATCTCCAGGAACGCTTCGCCCGCCACGTCGACGGGCTCACCCGAGCCGTCGGCCGTGATGGGGCCGTCGACCCACTGGACCCGGTACCCGGGCATCGGGGTTCCGGCGAACTCGAACACGATGCGCTCGAAGCCGGGGTTGCGGCCGACCCGCACCGTCTTCAACAGCGCGGTGCCGGTGCCGTCGCTCGGCGCGGAGTGCTGCGCTTCGGAGGCCTCGGGCAGTCCTGCTGAGGTGCTGGTGGTGACCGTCGCGGACGTCGCGGTGGTGGACGCCTCCGCCGCGGTGGACGACGCCGCCGCGGTGGAGGTGGTGTCGGGTCGCCCGGTGGTCGATGAGCCGCCACCGTCCGATCCGTTCGACCCGCTCCCGCAGGCGGTGATCCCGCCGACCAGTGCGACCAGAGCCATTCCCGCCACTGCGGCCCGGCGTCCGGGCTTGTCTCCCACAGCGTTCATCGCGCCACCCTACGATGCCCAGCAGACGGCCCCAGGGACGAGCGGCCGGACGATCCACCAGGGACAGGCCAGGAGCAGCCGCCATGCACGATGTCATCATCACCGGAGGGACCGTGGTCGACGGGACCGGAGCACCGGCGGTCCGCGCCGACGTTGCCGTCTCCGACGGCGTGATCACCCACATCGGCACCGTGGAGGGGCCGGCGACGCGCACCATCGATGCCACCGGCCGGCTCGTCACCCCCGGCTTCGTCGACATCCACACCCACCTCGACGCCCAGATCTCGTGGGACCCGCTGGGCACCTCGTCGTGCTTCCACGGCGTGACCTCGGTGGTCATCGGCAACTGCGGCGTCACCTTCGCCCCGTGCCGGCCCGAGGACCGCCGCGGCCTCGCCGAGATGATGGAGTCCGTCGAGGACATCCCCGCCGACGCCATCATGAGCGGCCTCTCGTGGGAGTGGGAGACCTACGGCCAGTACCTGGCCGAGCTCGACCGCCGGCCGAAGGGCCTCAACGTCGGCGGCATGATCGGCCACAGCGCGCTGCGCCGCTACGTCATGGGCGACCGGGCCCTCGACGCGGACCCGACCGCCGAGGACCTCGCCGAGATGGTCGAGCTGGTCGAGGAGGCCATGGCCGCCGGCGCCCTCGGCTTCTCCTCGAGCCGCACCATCCTCCACACGGGGGCCGACGGACAGCCGATCCCCGGCACGTTCGCGAGCCTCGACGAGCTCCTGGCCCTGGCCGGCGTGCTCGGCCGCCACGGGCGCGGCGTGTTCGAGACCGCGGCGATGCTCGGGTCCCAGAACGGCGCCACCCCGGAGAGCACCGTCACCGAGGTCGGGATCCTGGCCGAGATCAGCCGCTCGACCGGCCGGCCGGTGTCGTTCGGCCTCACCCAGACCATCGCCGGCGAGGGGCTCCACCGGCAGGTCCTCGAGCTCGTGGCCGAGGCCAACGAGACCGGCGCGCGCGTCCACCCGCAGACGACCGTGCGGTCCGTCGGCGTGCTGTTCGGGCTGGCCCACCACACCCCCTACGGCGGCTGCCCCGCGTGGCAGGCGCTCACCGGGCTGGACCTCGAGCAGCGGCTCGCCCACGTCCGCGACCCCGAGCACCGCGCCCAGCTCATCACCGAGGCCGACGGACGCGAGGGCGGCATCGACCCGGCGCTGCTCTTCCCCCTCGACACCGTGCCGGCGGACTACTCGCTGCGGCCGGAGACCTCCCTGGCGGCCCGGGCCGAGGCCCAGGGCACGACCCCTGCCACCCTGTGGCTCGACCTGCTCGACGCCACGGACGGCGACTGCCTTCTGGTGTGGCCGTTCCTCAACCAGACCCCCGCCGAGGTGGAGCACCTGCTCGGCG
>CAZCVS010000171.1:0-3660 GCA_964501845.1 uncultured Iamiaceae bacterium | reverse complement strand
CTGGTGTGGCCGTTCCTCAACCAGACCCCCGCCGAGGTGGAGCACCTGCTCGGCGACCCGAACGTGGTGCTCGGGCTGGCCGACGCCGGTGCCCATGTGGGCCAGATCATGGATGCCAGCCAGCCGACCTGGTTCCTGGCCCACTGGGTCCGCGACCGGCAGCTGTACTCGCTCGAGGAAGGCATCGCCCGGCTCACGTCGATCCCCGCCGACCTGTTCGCCATGCCCGACCGCGGCGTCCTCGCCGTGGGCCGCCCGGCCGATGTGAACGTGATCGACCTCGACGCGCTGGGCCTGCCCCTCCCCACCTTCGCCCACGACTTCCCCGGCGGTGCCGGCCGCTGGGTCCAGGGCGCGTCGGGCTACGACCTCACGATGGTCAACGGCGTGGTCACGGTCGAGGGCGGCCAGCACACGGGAGCGCTGCCCGGCGTCACCCTGCGCAGCACCGAAGCCCTCTGACGGCCAGGGCCCCTCAGCCGGTGTTCAGAGCTCGGCGTCGAGGGCGAGGTTCTCGGCCACGATCGGGTCGGCTTCGATCTCGGCGTCGGTCGCCGCGTCGGTCTGCGCCGCACCCGACGGGTCGACCATGACGATGGTCCCCCGCGGCACCGTGGCACCGTCGCCGCCGCGCTCGAGGTGCGCCGACCCGGCGGCCACGACGATGAACACCGAGCCGTCGGTCTCGACCACCGCGAGGGCGGTAGCCCCGGGATCGACGGTGAGCGATCCGGCGGGCAGGTCGATGCGCAGTGCCGCCGCGGCACCCTCGCCGGGCGAGGCCCAGCACCAGCCCTCATCGAGGGCCACGACCACGCCGTCGGGCTGGCCCAGGGCGCGGGCCTGGCGCTCGCCGCCGATTCTCACGATGGTGCCGGGAGCGTCGATGAGCCCATCCTCGCCGATGGCCATGGGGGCAGCGGCGGCGGGTCGTTCCGACGTGGGCGCTGGTGCGGCCTCGACGACCGGCGCGGGTGCGACCGGCGCCGGCTCGCGCGGCGCGGCCGCGGCCGGCTCGGTCGCGTTGGGGCGGGGGGCGACGACGGAGCTCGGCGTCGCCGGCAGCGAGTCCAGGCCCGGAAGGCGGTTGGAGCGCGTCGGAAGGGCAGCTGGCGGCAGCGCATGGGTCGGCAGCGGCGACTGCTCGCCACGATCGGCCAGCAGGCGCTGAGCCTCGGGGGGCGGCAGCGAGGCCTTCGGCCGCTCGACCGGGCGGTCGCGCCGGACTCGGCGGCCGACGGGTCCGTCGACGAGGTTGCCGGGGGTCGCGGCCGGCCGGTGAACGGCGAGGTCCGCACCGGCGACCAGCTCAGACTCGAGCTGCGCTGCGGTCCGGTCGGCCGTCGGGGCGGCCTCGGCCACCACCGGGGCCGGATCGAGGCGCGGCTGGTAGGTCGGGTCCATGAGCTCGGCCGATGCGACGCGCTCCTCGGGGACCGGCTCGAACGACTCCTCGCCGAGCGGCACGGGGGCCAGCTCCGCCGGGTGCCACATCTCGCTCGGGCGGATGGGATGCGGAGCGGGCTGCACCCAGATCTGGTCGTCGTACTGCGACCCGGCCACGGAGGTGCTCTCCGGTGGGGACGGGCGGAGCTCCTCGGCAACCGGCGCGACCGGCGCCGGCTCGGGCTCGGAGGCGGGAGGAGGGGGAGGAGGCGGCGGCGAAGGAGGGGCGGAGGCGCTCGTCGGGGCGGACGCATCGGGAGCCGGCGCGGCCTTGGCCCTGCTCCGGTTGGCGCGCGGAGCAGGCTTGGCCGCCGGATTGGTCACCGGCCGGTCCGGCGTGGCGTCGGTCGCGTACAGCGACGCGATCTCGTGGGGGTCCTCGTACTCGCCGCCGTCTCGGAGGTCGGTCCAGAGCCCCGACGCGTCGACGACGTCTGCGCCGGCTTCGGGGTCCGCGAGCGCGTCCTCCCGGATTCCGTCCAGCTCCTCGAGCCAGCCCGACCGGGACTTCCGCTGGAAGAGCGCGGCGCGCAACATGACGGTCGAGATCGAGGTCAGAACCAGTCCAGCGAACACGTGGCACCATCGGCAGCCAGCCGCCGGTCCTGAGCGACTCGGGCGCGGAATCTGGACGTTCCGAGTCGGACCAGGTCAACCCGCCACGGTGGGTGAGATCGGGCGGCCGCCTGCCACGCTCAGCGGCATTCCGCCGATGATCCGGTACGGTCGCCGTGTGCCCGAGCTGCCCGAGGTGGAGACCGTCCGTCGGGGGCTCGAGCCGGTGCTGGTCGGCCGGCGGTTCGTCGACGGCCGCGCCCACCCCTCGGCCAAGTTCTCCAGCGCGACCGCGGTCATCGACCGCACCGTCTGCACGGTCGACCGCCGGGGGAAGTACCTCCTCGTCGGGCTCGACGACGGCCGTCGGCTGGTGGTCCACCTGGGCATGACCGGCCAGTTCCGCGTCCACCAGGGGGATCCGGCCGAGGACCCCCACGTCCGAGCCTGGTGGCTCCTCGACGACGGCCGCACCTTGGAGTTCCGCGACGTCCGTCGGTTCGGCCGCATCGCCGTGGTCGGCCAGGACCTCACCGCGCTGCCGACGCTCGCCGCGCTCGGGCCCGAGCCGTTCGATCCGGCGTTCACCGCGGACGGCCTGTGGCGCGCCGTCAACCGGAGCCAGGTCCGGGTCAAGACCCAGCTCCTCGGCCAGCGCGTCGTCGCCGGGGTCGGCAACATCTACGCCGACGAAGCGCTGTGGCGGGCACGGGTCCACCCGGCGAACCGTCGCATCACCCGTCCGGCCGCCGTCCGGCTCCGGGCGGCCGTCATCGACGTCCTCACCGAGGGCATCGAGCACGGCGGCACGACGCTCCGGGACTACCGGACGGTCGAGGGCGGCGAAGGCGCCAACCAGCACCGTCTCGACTGCTACGGCCGCGCCGGCGAGCCCTGTACCCGGTGCAGCACGCTCCTGCGCCGATCGGTGATCGATGGCCGGGGCACAACCCACTGCCCGACCTGCCAGCGCCGCTAGCTGCCGCTCTGGGATACCGTCACCGGCCATGACCGATGAAGGCGCCCCCACCCCCCTGGCCGACCTGTTCTCCGTCGACGGCAAGGTGGTCGTCGTCACCGGCGGCACCCGAGGCATCGGCCGCATGATCGCCGGGGGCTTCATCGCCGGAGGCGCCACCGTCATCGTCTCCAGCCGCAAGGCGGATGCGTGCGCCGCCACCGCCGAGGAGCTCTCGGCGTACGGCCCCTGCACCGGCATCGCCGCCGATCTGTCGACCGAGGCCGGCGCCGAGGGCCTGGCCGAGGCGGTCGGCGCGCTCCACGACCACGTCGACGTCCTGGTCAACAACGCCGGCGCCACGTGGGGCGTGCCCCTCGCGGACCACGACACCGCGTCGTGGAACCGGGTCTTGGACCTCAACGTGCAGGGCGTCTTCCACGCCACCAAGTTCTTCCTGCCGCTGCTCCAGGCGAACGCCTCGGCCGACGAGCCGAGCCGGGTCATCAACATCGGGTCCATCGACGGCCTCCGGGCACCGATGATGGAGACCTACTCCTACGGTGCCTCCAAGGCCGCGGTCCACCACCTCACCCGCCACCTCGCCAAGCACCTCGCCCCAGAGGTCACCGTCAACGCCATCGCCCCCGGCCCGTTCGAGTCGAAGATGATGGCGGCCACCCTCGAGACGTTCGGCGACT
>CAZCVS010000170.1:0-6891 GCA_964501845.1 uncultured Iamiaceae bacterium | reverse complement strand
GCCGCGTAGTGCATCTCCTTGAGCTGCGCGAGCTGAGTCTCGACCGAGATGAGCTGGGTGGCGATGGTCTCGGCGGCCCGGGTGTACTCGGTGGCCTTGGCGGTGTCGCCCTTCTTGGCGGCATCGTCGGCCATCTTCACGGCCTGGCGGGCGTTGGTGTTGAGCTTCTCGAGCTGCTGGAGCTGACGGTCGAGCTGCAGCTCCGTCTGATGCTGCTGCGCGATGACGTTGGCCGCGTGCTCCTTGAGCCGGCGGTGCTGGTCCTGGGCCTCGGTGATGGCCTGTTCCAGCTGGATCTTGGGGTCGGCGTTCTCGTTGAACTTCTGGTTCGCACCAGCGGTCAGGTACGCCCACCAACGTCGGAAGAGCTTGATCATGTGCGGCACTCTATGGCACCGGCGACGGTGCCGGTATGGGGGATGCCGCAGAACGTCAGGCGAAGCGGCGCAGGCCGGGCAGGCGGGTCATCAGCTCGGAGATGCCCGGGACCTGGAGCGCGTAGATCGACGCGAAGTACGTCACGATGCCCACGACCACGCCCGCCGCGACCGCGGGGATGACCTCGAGGGGTGACGCCGGGGCCAGGTACGAGACCAGGCCGAAGACGAATCCGCCCATGATGGCGGCGGCGACGAGGAGCTTGAGCCAGGTGTGGACCAGGCCCCGCCAGTCGAAGCCCGGGCTGTGGCGGTTGAGCACGGCCACGGCGACGACCGCGGCGACGCTGTACGCGACGGCGAACGACAGCGCCAGCCCTACGACGCCCCACCAGCGCACGAACACGATGGCGAGGACGACGTTGATGGCGTTCTCGAAGCAGTTGATGAAGAACGGCGTCTTGGTGTTCTTCTTGGCGTAGAAGCCCCGCAGCGCGTACAGGTAGGTCGAGAAGCCCGGGAGGCCGATCGCGAACGCCGCGATGATGCCGGTGAGCCGCAGGACGACGCCGAGGGCGCCGGTGGCCTCGAAACTGATCGAGTCGAGCCCTTGCGGCAGGGCCACGTAGCCGGCCGCCGCGGGGATGATGAGCAAGCCGATCAGCCGGAACCCCAGCAGGAGCTGGCGGTTGAACTCGCCGAGGTCGCCCCGTGAGTCCGCTCGGCCGAGGAGCGGCTCGAAGGTGACCATGATCGACACCGCGAGCAGGGCGTGGGGGAGCTGGAACCACTGGTACGACACCTGGTAGTCGCTGGCGTCACCCGATGACGGCTCGGCGAGGATCTGGATGACGATGACCGCGATCTGGTTGGCGATCACGTAGCCCAGGGTCCAGGCGGAGAGGCGCAGCGCCCGCTGCACCGCCGGATGGTGCAGTTGCAGCTTGAACTTCAGGCGGAAGCCGGAACGGCGCAGCGCCGGGTACAGCGACAGCGCCATCACCGCGATGCCCAGGGTGCTGCCGAGGCCGAGGACCCACAGGATGGTGCGGTCGTCGAGGGCGGCGTGGAGGCTCAGGCCCGGGTTGTCTCGTGCCGCCTCGACGCCCTCCCCGGCGTTCAGGCGGTCGGCGACGAGGCGGCCTGCATAGATCAGCGTGGCGATGGCGATGAGGTTGTTGAGCACGGGTGCCCAGGCGGCTGCCAGGAACCGGCGCCGGGCGTTGAGGACGGCCGACCACACGGCCATGAGTCCGTAGAAGAAGATCTGCGGCGCGAACAGCAGCGCCAGCGGGATGCCGACATCGAGGTAGTCCTGGCGGCGGGCCGCAGCCGACCCCGTCGAGAACACGAGGATCAGCAGCGGTCCACCGATGACACCGAGGAGCGTCACGATGAGCAGCGCCACCAAGGCGACCGAGATGATCGCCGAGGTCGCCTCCCGACCGTCGCCCCGTTCGAGGTCGTCGCTGAAGAGCGGGACCAGCGAGGCGGTGAGGATCCCCCCGAGGATCAGCTCGTAGATCATGTTCGGGGTGTTGTTGGCGTTGATGAACGCGTCGCCGAGGCCGCCGTAGAGCAGGTAGACGATCAGGAACGTCCGCACGAACCCGGTCAGCCGGGAGACGGCCGTCCCGCTCGCCACGATCAGGTTGGATCGCAGCAGCCCCTGGTGGCGCGGCGGGACGAGCGCCGGCGCGGCGACCGCGGCCGCGGTGTCCCCTTCGGCATCGAGCTCGGCCCAGACCGAATCGGCTTGGCTGTCGAGATCCAGGGCGTGATCCACCATGTCCTGGTTCGCCACTGGCTGGTCGAAGTCGACCGTGGAACCGGTCGGGGGCGCGACGACCGGCCGGTGGTCGGCGACGTCGAGGACCTCGAGGCGGTCGTCGGCCGTGACGACGAGCCCCAGCTCATCGGGTTCGAGCGACCAGATGTCGGGATCGGTGAGGCCGTCCTCGAGGTTCATCGCTGCGACCTGGCCGGTCGGCGGCTGCCAGGTCAGATCCGAGTACGCCTCGAGCGGCGGGCTCAGCCAGGGGGTGGGCGGCGGGAGCGGCTGGGGAGGGCCGAGCGCGCCGATGGTCCGGGGCCGCACCACGGTGGGTGCGGCGGGCCGCTCAGCGCGCGGCAGGCGAGCCGGCGCGGCCTCCTGATCGTCGGGGGTCACGCCGTCACGTGCCCGGCGAGCTCTGCGGCTGACCCGTCGGTGGCTCGGGGAGCTGGGTCGGGGCCGGCGCGCTGGAGCCGCCGGTGACGTCGAGGTTCTGGGAGCTCGCTCCGTCGAGCGAGGTCATCGCGCTGCGCAGCGTGGTGAGGCTGTGGACGATGTCTTCGACGTCGTGGCTCACCGGACTGAGGTCGCCGTGGTTGGTCACCGAGAGCTCGATGGCCTGGGTGACGGCCTCGTCGAGCCGGGCGTTGATCAACCGCAGCTCGTCGTAGGTGGAGGCGATGAGCGCGTCCATGCGTCGAGCGGCGTCGAGCTGGGCGTTGAGCGAGGCGATGGTCCGCGCCTGGGTGGGCGAGGCGGTGGCGCCCGCCGGGATCTGGGCGGCAGCCTGCTGCAGCTCCCACTGGGTCTCGCGGTCGTCGATGCGCTTGCGGGCGGTCGAGAGCAGCTGGCCCTGCTGGGCGACCTTCCAGCACTCGTTCACCGCGTCGTCGATGCGGTCGCCGGTCTCGTGGAGGGCGTCTCGCAGCGGGCCTTCCCGGAACGCCTTGATCGCCGCGGTGTAGCGGTTGCGGGCCGAGATGGAGTCCTTGACCGCGTGGCGCCAGGGCTCGTTGACGCCGAACGGGTCGATGTTGGCGGTGGCGCCGTTGCGGGGGATGGCGACGGCCACCCGGCCCCCGTACCCCAGGGCGCCGCCGACCAGGCCACCCGCGATGGGCCCGAGCAGTCCACCGGTGCCGATGGTGGCGAGGATGCCGAGCGCGGCACCGGCACCGAGGGCGATGATCCCCGATGGCGAGGTGAGGGCGCGGGCGACGGGCGGCGAGAAGAACCGGTCCCGGAAGCTCAGCGATGCCACCCCCTGTTTCTACCTGCTGGCCGTCGACCGGCCGGTTCGTGGCCGGCCGAGGCAGGTCAGAAGTTGGAGACGACGGCGGTGAAGACCTTCGAGATGGTGGCCGGGTCGCTGGCGTCGTACGCGGCGGCGTTGGTCGATTCGGCGATGCGCTCGAGCGTGTCGAAGTCGGCCTGCTTGCCGTAGGCGATGGTGAAGACGCGGACCGGTTTGGCGTTCTCGCCATCGGTGCCGCGGCGCAGCGTGGTCAGGAGCTCGTCGAGCTGGGAGCGGTCGTCGCCGGGCTCGCCGTCGTCGTTGACCCCGTCGGTGAGCAGCACCACGGCGTTGATGAGCGCCGGGTCGTAGTCGCCGGTCATGTCGGTGAAGGACTCCTGCGTGACCTCGTACAGCGGGGTGGCGTTCTGGGGCAGCTGGGCGCGGATCTGCGAGGCCAGCCGCTCCCGGTTGGTGGACATGGGCTGGACGTCGAGCAGGTCGAGGTAGTTCTCGTCTCCGCCGGAGCCCAGGTTGGTGCTGAACACCCGCAGCCCGACCTGGTCGTCGCTCTTGAACTCGTCGAGGGCCTCGATCGCCGCCCGCTTGGCCAGCTCGAGCTTGGTGTCGCTGTTCGGATCATCCGGATCCGCAGGCTCCTCCATGGAGCCGGAGACGTCGAGCACCAGCAGCACCCGGGCGCCCTTGCGCTGCTCCTTCCACCGATCGAGCATCGAGATCATCACCGGCGGCTTGGGGACCTGGAGCAGCTTGGAGGGCTGCGCCGGGTCGACGCCGTTGGCCTTGGTGATGGGGTCGCCGACGGCGACGTCGGGGTTGCCGGGACGGAAGCCGTACTCCAGGACCTTCTTCTGGTTGTCTGGCCGCTGCACGACGTCGATGAACGCCTCGGCGCCCTCCTTCTCCTGGGCGCTCACCCACTCAGCGTCGAGCACGTAGAGCGGGTTGTCGCTGTAGAGCGTCCCCTCCTTGGGGTAGATGGCCACCAGCGGGACCTTGGGCTCACGGGGCGTCTCGCCCGGCTCCAAGACGCCATCGGGGTTGCCCGTGTTGTAGTCGATGAGGGACTTCTCCTCGACGGCCACGGCCGAGGCGTACAGCAGCGAGGTGCCGGTGCGGTCGGTGCGGAACCAGTTGTTGAGGAAGGTCATCGTGATGTCGCCGTAGTGGACGACCGCGGACTCGACCTGGGCGCCGAACTGCTTGGTCTTGGGGTCGTTCAGATCTTCGTTCGAGAGGTCCCGGGACTTCCCGGTGGCGGCGTAGTTCTGGCCGATGAGGGCGCTGAGGCCGCTGGTCGAGAAGTTGGGGTTGGTCTTGCCCAGCTTGAACGCACCCCACTCCGGGTGGCCGTAGGCGGCCCAGCCCTCATCCGATGTGGCGAGCTTGGCGATGTCGGCCCAGCCGATGGGCGTTTCGGGGTAGCCGAGGGCGTCAGCCATGGGCTTGGGCATGCCGATGACCAGTGGGGTGAGCATGAACGACACTGGTTTCGACGACGCCATCGCCGGCTTGCCGTCGTCGGCCAGCCGCTGGTTCAGGATCTGCCCCCAGCTCGACGCGGCGGGTGACCAGATGACGGGGCGGGGACCCTCGGCCTGCTCATCCCAGCCCTCGGCGAGGAGCGTGGTGGCCCCGCCTGATGCCTTCGAGACGGGACGGACGAAGGCGCAGCCATCCGACAGCTCGGCGTCTTCGGATCCGTTGAACCCCTTGGCGAGGTCCGTCATCAGGTCGATCTTCTCCGACGACACCGCGACATCGATGACCGCACAGTCGCCGGGGTCCCCGAAGGGGTCGTTGCGGGAGCCGTCGGACCCTCCGCCGCCCGTCGAGCACCCGGCGGCGACGAGGCCGGCGACGATGACGAGGGTGGCGAACCTCGTCCAGGGGGTGCTCGATCGTGAGATCATGGTCAACCAACCTTCTTCTGGACCTGGAACAAGAAGCCTGCCAGCGCAGCGTCGGCCGTGCCCTCGCAGGGCTGGAGCCCGCGGGCGACGAGCGGTTCGGCGAGCGCATCGGGTGGTTCGGGGTTGCACACCAGGTCGTCGGTGCTGCCCTCGCGGCCGACGCGCTCGGTCACCACCGCCACGAGTCGAACCTGGGGTGTCGGCGTCAGGATGCGGAGCCCGCGCTGCTGGCCCTGCGATGTCCTCGTCTGGGCGAGGAGCAGGTCGTTGGGGCCGGAGGTCATCGACAGCGACCCCGGCCGCGTGGTGAGCCGGTCGGCCATGTCGCGGGCGTCGGTCTGGTCGTCCGGCGGGCTGCTGATCAGCTCGACGAGGCCGTCGGTATCCAGGTCGCGGTAGTCATCGTCGGTGGTGAACGTGCGGGCGAACGGTGCGAGGCGGGCGATGCCCTCGGCCGTAGCGGGGTCTCCGACGCCGATGGAGAGCCCTGGCGCGGCATCCGCCAGGCAGGTCCACGTGGGGCGGGAACGGCACGCACCTGGTAGGTCTGCGGCTGCGCTGTCGTCGATCAGCACCGCCTCCACCGCGGAGCCGAGCACCGTCGGTTCCGCCCAGACCGGGTTCTGACCAGCGGCGAAGTTGGCGATCTGCGGTGCCGGGTTCCAGGTGATCCAGCCATCGATGTCCGCATCGGGGTCGGTCGCGCCGTCGAGGTCGAGCTCGGGTGGATCGTCGGCGATCTCGCCCTCATCGGCGAGGGCATCGCAGACAGCCTTGAGCTCGGGCGTGCAGGCCACGACGGGCGCTTCGCCCTTGCGGCCCTTCTTTTCATTGCTGCCCGAGCCGCTGGCGTCGTCGTCGACGAGCAGACCGCGGACGAAGACGGCGAGCGCGATCAGGACGAGCGCTGCGATCACCGCCATCCCTCGGCTCCTCATGGAGGCGAACGCTACCGGTGCGCACCGAGCGGGTTGCGCCAGGACGGGGTCAGGCCGTGTTGCCGTGCCGGGGGCCCTTGCCAGGCTCCGCAATGTCGGCGGCCGTGAGGGCCGTCAGCTCCTCGTCGGTCGGGTCCTCGAGGGTCACGACGCGGCTGGCCTGGCGGGCGACGGCGTCCTCGAAGAGGTTGCGGGCGAGGCGGCCGTTGCCGAACCCCTTGTCCCGTGGCACCGAGGTGAACCACTCCCGGACCTTGGCCTCGGCCTCGGCATCGGGGTGGTAGCCGGCCTTCTCGCCCTGGTCCACGAAGATCTGCCACAGCTCGTCGTCGTCGTAGTCCGGGAAGAAGATGGTCTTCGGGAACCGCGAGGCCAGACCGGGGTTGGCGGCGATGAAGTCGGCCATCTCGTCGGGGTAGCCGGCCGCGATCACCACCAGCTCGTCGCGGCGGTCCTCGATCACCTTCACGATGGTGTCGATGGCCTCGCGGCCGAAGTCGTTCTCGCCGCCGCGGGCGAGGGCGTAGGCCTCGTCGATGAGCAGCACCCCGCCGGTGGCCCGGTCCGCGACCTCCATCACCTTGAGCGCGGTCTGCCCGACGAAGCCCGACACCAGGCCGGAGCGGTCGGTCTC
>CAZCVS010000169.1:0-6917 GCA_964501845.1 uncultured Iamiaceae bacterium | reverse complement strand
CCAGGGGCTTCGTTCGTGGCACCCCCAACGGGATTCGAACCCGTGCCGCCACCTTGAGAGGGTGGTGTCCTAGGCCGCTAGACGATGGGGGCTAGCTGGTTTGCTCGCGTTGACCGGAGCCGACGAGCAGTCTTGTCTAGCACCTCTTCTGCCTTCGAGACCAAGCGGTTCTCCCGCTGACCGCGCCCCCGTGCTGGTCGCGGCGATGGTGATGGCGGCCTGTCCGACCGAGCTCGGGTCAGGCCGTCAGGCGGCGGACGAAGTAGGTGGTGTCCTCTCCCCGGACGGGGATCGTGCGCTCAGCGACGGTCTCGCTCACCAGGCCGGCGGTCTCGATCAGGGCGTCGAGGTGGTCGACATCGCCACTCGTCCCGAAGAACAGCAGCACGCATCCGCCGGGCCGCAGCCGCGCGCCCGCCTCAGCGGTGAAGCGCCCCAGCGACCGGTAGCCCTCGTCGGCGATCGCTCGCTCCAGCAGGTCGATCGGGGCGAACCACCGGAACGGCGGATCGATCACGATCAGGTCGAACGAGCCGTCCACTGCGTCGAACAGGTCGGACTCGATGCAGCGGACCCGGTCACCGACGCCGTTGCTCTCGGCGTTGGCGGCGGTTGCCGCAACGGCGAGCGGGTTCACGTCCACCGCGGTGACGTCTTCGGTGATCTGAGCAGCCAGGATCGCGTTCGCTCCCGCACCGCAACCGATGTCGAGCACTCGCTGGCCTGGCCTCACGAGGTCCCGCACCTGGGTCCCGAGCAGGTCGGACGTCGGGGTCGGCGGGAACACCTGCTCGGGGACGTGCAGCGCGAGGCCGAGGTACTCGACATCGTGCGCGCCGAGCCTGTGGAGCGTCGCCGAGGTCTCCTCGTGCCACCGCCGCAGCTGCTCGACGCGCTCCGCCGACACCCGAGGCCGGTACTCGTCCATGCCCGGCGACGGTACCGCCCGACCCGGGCGGAGCATCCTCGAGTTCGCGATGAGGTCAGCATTCAGGACGGTGCCGGTGCGTCTCCGATGGCACTCGTGCGATCCTCGTGGGATCGCCGAGGATCCAGGCCGAACGCAGAGGCGCACAGGCCGGCGAGCCCGATCAGCACCAACCCGATGCCCACGGCCGGGACCCACGCGGGACCCGGCAGCTCGGCAAGCGGGGTCACCGGGTTCTCGAAGAGGCTCCGGTAGTAGTCCAGCGATGGCGTCTCGTGGACCTGGAGCAGCGCCACGCCGATGACGAGCACGATGCCCAGCCACCAGACGCCCGCGCGGACGAGGGGCAGCGCCATCGCGATGAGCGCGACCACCAGGGCGGGGAACAGGTACCGAGGGTGGATGCGTCCTCCGTCGACCCAGTGCACGGCGGCGAGGACGGCGGTGAGCGCGGCGAACGCGGCCATCAACGCCCAGGCGGATGCTGGGGTCCGCGGCTCCGTGCGAGCCCTCCGGGCCTTGAGCTGGTCCGTGACCACGATCGCCGCGGTGGCGGCGACCGCCAGCACGAGCGCCCACCTGGTCACCGACCACAGCCAGAGTGGCGGACCGGGCACGGCGTTGGTGTACCGCCGGTTCAGCAGCGTCCGCACCGGCTGGGCCCACGGACCTTCGTGCAACACGTCACCGACGGTCCGGCCCGCCACCAGCCCGAACTTCTCGGCGAGCCGTGAGGACCCGGTCGGGCCGCCGTAGCGGACGATGTTGCGGACGTAGAACCAGCCGTTCACCACGGTCATCGGAACCAGGAGCACGACGGCTGCCCATGGAATCGACACCGGCGAAGGCGACACGCGCCTGGAGCTGGGGGCTGGGTTGGGGCTGGCTCGCCGAGACGTCGCCCATCGGTAGCCCATGAGCGAAACGATCGCGGCCACCGATGCCACGGCGAGCGTGGCCGACATCGGCCGGACCCCCGCGGCCAGCGTGCACCAGAGCGATGCCGTGACCACGTTTCGCCGGCTCGCCCCCGTTGCGGCGATCGACGCGACGCTGCTCAGCAGCCCGAGCACGCACACCAGCGCCAGGCCGTCGAGGTAACCCGACCCGGCGATCGTCCCGACGTGGGGGAGCATCGCGAAGATCCCTGCGGCGATGAGCCCGACGCGGTCATCGCCGCCGGACAGCCGGCGCCCGAGCTGGGCGAGCATCACGGCTGCGATCGCGAAGAAGGCCACGTTGACCAGGCGCAACGCCATGAGCGGCGCGGTGTCAGATCCGATGACCCGCGTGGCCACGGACGGCGGGAGGTAGGCGAGGTACCCGAGCGGAGGGTTGTTGGCGACCCAGACGTCGCCGTAGCGCTCGCGGGTCCCCTCGACCCTCAGGTCCAGCAGCCACCCTCCTTCGTCCGCCGGGATGGGTTGGTCGACGGTGGGGAGATGCCCGTCCAGAAGCGTGAGCACGTATCCCGCGTGCGCCTGCTCGTCCGCGTTGAAGTACGGAGGAACAGACCATGCCTGGTACCAGCCTGCGCCCGCCATCATCAGCGCGACGGCGACCAACCCGAGGCGCCACGCGCTGCGCTCGCTGAGCCTCGGCCGAGCCTGCTTCGAGCCCGCCGAGTCCATCGGCGCATCGTAACGACCGAGTGTCAGCGGCTTCGGGCTGGGAACCGCCCGGCGCGGTCGCAGGGAACGGGCGGATCCGGGGATCAGCCGTTGACCTTCCACAGCTCGGCATAGCTGATGCCGTCGATGGTCACCCGATCGATGAGCTCGCCGCGCTCGATCGCCTGCTCGAACGCCGGAAGCGAGTGGCGTTGACGGTGCCGCACCTCGATGATGACGTAGTCCACCTTCGGGATCTGCCGGTTCGCATCGGGGCCGACGAGCGTCCCGCACGGCACCGCGATGCGCATGGGGTACCGGATGGCGATCAGCCGGTCGTGGCACTGCTCGCCGTCGCGCTCGACGATGGTGTGGCCGAGCTGCTCGACGCCCTCGCCCCATCCCAGCCGGATCAGACGCCCCGTGGTCTCGGATCCGACCAGCGGGTTGGAGAACGCCGAGCCGTAGGGCGCCTGCCACAGCGGAACCGCCACCAGCGTCATGAGCGCCGCACCCGCTGCGAACCGCAGCGTCGCCGGGCGAACCTGGTGCCTCGCGAGGAGGGCGGCCAGTGCCGTGCCGATCAGCAGCGCCGCGAACGGCCAGAGGGGCAGCAGGTAGCGGTCGAACACTCGGCTTGAGCGCTCGATCATCACGAGGTAGGGGATCGGGGCGGCCAACAGCACGATGACGACCCGCCGCTGCGGCCACCCCGACGGGTACGGCCGTCGCACGACGGCGATGAACGAGGCGACCGCGGCGGCGATGCCGCCGAGGTAGAGCCACGGCGTCATTCGGAACGCGAGGGTGATGGGGACGAACCAGTGGCGCTCGGCGTACGGCAGCGACGTGGGGATGACCCCGGCGTTGCCGGCGATGTGCGCTGAATCCCACAGCGAGCGGAGCTGGGTCATCGGCGATGTCCACAGCGCGGGCCACAGGACCACCACTACGCCGAGGCTGATCGCCGCGCCGAGCAGCAGCGGGCGGGCCAGCGACCGGAACGACGCCAGACCGGGCTTGTCGTCGAGGGACCGCAGTCGGAGCAGCTCGAGCACACCGATCACTGCGAACGCGGTCGCGAGCAGCGGGAGGGCGTTGAGCTTGGTGAGCAGGGCGACCCCCGCGGCCGCGGCGGACACGCAGACCAGCGGGAACGAGACGTGGTCGTCATCGGGTGCCGACCAGATGGCCGCCATGGCCGCGACGACGGCGAGCGCGGCGTACATGGCGACGAGGGCGTCGGTGTGCAGCAGGTCGCTCTGGCCGACGAGGAACGGCTCGGTGGCCACCAGCACGCCGGCGATCACCGCGGCCCGCCGTCCGACCAGGCGCGAAGCCATCCACACCAACAGCCCGAGGGCCACGGCGCACGCCAGCGCGACCACCGCTCGACCGGCGCGCAGCACGTCGGGGCTGATCGCCGAACGATCATCGACCGGGTCGATCAGGCCGACGCGGCCGGCTGCTTTGGCGAGCAGACGTCCACCGGACCCGGCGAGCATCACGGTCACGCCGGGCATGGTCGCGACCTCACCAGAGGCCGAGGCCGAGGCGTGATCGAAGTCGCCGGTCTTCACCGCGTCGATGAACTGATCCGTTCGGGTGAGCCAGAGGCGCTCGTCGTAGGTCTCCGTGACGGGACCCGGTGCCCACACGCGCAGGAAGAAGCTGAGCACCACCAGGGCCAGGACCCAAGCAAGATCCCGCCGGCCGGCGAAGGGGCCCTCGGGCGGGCGCTGCGCAACCTCTGCCGCCTCCGCTGCCTGGTGCGCAGCAACGGTCTGACCGGTCATCGGCTGGGTCCGGTCATGGGCCGTTCAGGTTACCCACCGCGCCCCCGCTCACCAGGGCCGGCGCAACCCGACCAGCGTGGTCGAGGCTGAGCCTCATGGCAGTCGGAGCGTGACGAGATGCGTCGGAGGGGTGGAACGAAGAACGCGCCCGGCCGTTCTTCGGAGTAGTCGCGCGGGGCGAGAGGGGGTGGAGTCATACCTCCTAGGTGGGTGGCCGTGGCCGCTGTTCCGGATACGTGACCCACGACGTGGGGGCGGCGCGCCGACCAGGGTTCAGGGTGGCAAGGGGAGGACTCGAACTCGGCGGCACTTCGTCCCAGTCTGACCCTGCCAGCCGCGTCGGGCCACGTCAGGTACCAGATGTCCTCACCCCTCAGTCACGGTCCGACCCGTTGTGCGTCGCCGCGATGTCGGGAGCTTGTGACCAACCTGTGACCATCCGACCTCCCTTCCGTTGCCATGCACAGGTTTGCCTCCGAGCGCATGGACGAGAGCTCCCCGCTAGATGAGGTCGTCGGCGGCGTTCAGGGCGTCACCAATGAACCATGCTGCGAGCCGTACGACGACCTCGTCACGGTCCTCTCGGCCGCGATCCTCAAGAGCTGCGCCGATGAGCGCCAGAGCACCTGCTCTCTGCCGTAGGACGCGCTGCTCGCAGGTTTCGGTCTCCAGGCCGGTGGCGTCGCTGTCGGTGCGCTCCCAGGCTCGGACGGCGGCATCCGCGAGGTCACGGGGTAGGCGTACCTCGACTTCGGTTTCCTGAGATGCCAGAGCGCGGCCTATCTGTGCAAGGAGTGTCTCGTCCTGGCGCCAGGCTGAGTGGAGGCGGTCATCCTTCATCTGGGCATCCTTCCAGCGGCAGGGCAGACCTGCCGGGGCGGAACTACGCCAAGAGGTCGCCCCCCCAGTTCGGGCTGCAACTTCTCGTCAGCTCGTCAGCTCATCCACCCAGAAGGCCTCGCCAGGCTGGACGAGCATCGGAGGGTGGAAGTGGAGCAAGTCGATCTCACTGATGAGGGTCAACCTCTGTGCAACCGTCTCCTCCCACATCCGAACGAGCATGACAGCTCCCGAGCTGGTCTGGACCGGAGAAGGTGGCGGCGCCGCTCCGACCGACGGGTTGCCCCGGCGATCCGCGCGGATGCACCACCATCGCCGTGGGTCGTCATCGCGTTCTGCGGCACGTCGACGGGCCGCCGTGTCCGCCAACTTCGGCTCCATCGCCTGGCTCGTGCTCATCTCGGCCGTGGTGATGATCGGCACCGCACGGCGGCTTGCCGCTGACCCCGCTGGAGATCAGTCGGGTTCAGTCGAACCCCGGTCCCACTGCAGGCCCTGCGCCTGGCGCCATGCGGAATGCCCGGACTCGAGATCCAAGACGTCCATGAGGGTGGGGTCGGCGTCGATCAGGTGCCAGCTGTGCGTGACGAGGCCGGTAGCTCCGTCGGCTGCGGTGTCGCCGATGAATTGCCAGATGCCGTCGTCGCCGTGTTGCACGAAGGTGACCGGTTCTGCGCCGGACTCCACCTCCGGCGTGACGAGCGCCCGTGTCTCAAGCAGCCAGTGCAGGAGCCAACCGCCGCGCGGGTCACGGGCCAGCGCTTCGTCGGCGACCCACCATACGAAGTCGATGCACTCGTGCACCTTGGCCTGCTCCCGCGTGAGGTTCGGCCCGCCCTCGGGAACCCGGGCGAAGGGCTCGTCCACCAGCCCCAGCGCATACGAGCCCTCGTGGTCGAAGACCACGGCGTGGAAGGACCCGCCTCCCTCGTTGCCGGCACCGAGGCCCACCGTGAGCCGACCCGCTCCATCGCCCTTCGCCGTCGACCAACCGAGGGCGTACGACGCGAGCTCTCCGCGATGCGAGATGAACTCGCCGTAGGCGATCCGCTCGATCCCGTCGCCGTGGACGGAAGGGCGCTCGATCATCTGACCGGGCAGCACCTGGGGCTCATCCATCCCGGGACGGTAGCGGCGCCCCGAGCCTCGTGCGTCGGCCTCGACGTGCAGCGGTGCCCAGGCTTCTGACCTGGGCACCGCTGGTACTTCGTTGGCTCGGGGGGGAGGACTCGAACCCCCAAAGGCAGCACCAGAAGCTGCTGTGTTACCAATTACACCACCCCCGAACGGGCAGGACGGAGACTCTAGAACACCGCCTCCGCTCCGCGAAAGCCGTTCGACCGGAGCCCATCGGTGGCCGGTCTGCTACCAGCCGCGGTAGGTGGGGGAGCGGCGCTCGACGAAGGCGGCGACGCCCTCGTTGGCGTCGGCGGTGCTCATGTTCATCTCCTGGGCGACCGCCTCGGCCTGGAACGCCGTCGTCCGGTCGGACTCGAGCGACTGGTTGACCAGCCACTTGGTGAGGGCGAGGGCGCGGGTGGGGGCCACCGCGAGGCGCTCGGTCCAGGCCTCGACCGCGGCATCGAGCTCGTCGGCTGGCACGACCTTGTTGATGAGGCCCAGCTCGGCGGCCTCGGCGGCCGACAGGTCGTCGCCGAAGAACAGCAGCTCCTTGGCCCGGCGCACGCCGACCATGCGAGGGAGCAGGTAGGCGCCGCCGCCGTCGGGTACGAGGCCCCGGCG
>CAZCVS010000168.1:0-6942 GCA_964501845.1 uncultured Iamiaceae bacterium | reverse complement strand
CGAACCGGCGTGCTGACCGAGAACGCCGGCCTCGACGAGCGCTTCACCGCGTTGGAGAACCTCGAGTTCGTCGGCCGCCTGCGAGGCATGTCAGAAGCCGAGGCCCGGGCTCGTGGCGGCGAGCTGCTGGAGCGCTTCGACATGGGCCACCGCGCCGACGTGAAGGTCCAGGGCTTCTCCACCGGCCAGCGCAAGCGGGTCGCGCTGGCGCGGGCCCTGCTCCACGATCCGGAGCTGCTCTTCCTCGACGAGCCCACCTCCGGTCTCGACCCGGCCGCGACCCGCGACGTGGTCGACCTGATCGGGTCGCTCGCCGCCGACGGCCGGACCGTGGTGCTGTGCACCCACTTCCTGGGCGAGGCCGGCAAGCTCGCCTCCCGCATGGCCGTGCTGTTCCGCGGTGTGCTCCACGCGTTCGGGACGCCCGACGACCTCGCCGCCGAGCTGTGGTCGCGCTTCGAGGTCCGCCTCGACCTCGGCGCACCGGCCTCTCCCCCGCTCATCGCCGCCTTGCAGGCGCTCCCGAGCGTCCACGAGACCGTCCCGACCGAACGGGGTGCCCTCGTGTTCACCACCGAGCGCGGTGACGTGCCCGCAGTGGTCGCCACATGCGTGGCCCAGGGGTCGACGGTCTACGGGGTGGATCCGCGGGACCCCAACCTCGAGGACGTCTACTTCGCGATCGAAGCCCGGACCGCCATCGACCGCACCGGCCTGGCCGCCGACCTCACCGACGAGGTCTCCGCATGACCACCATCGACGCACCCCGCGACGCCGGCGCCGAGCGGGAGCGTGTGAACTGGGATGCGGTGCGGGCGATCGTGCGGCGCGACTTCGCCGCCGTCGCCCGGTCGAAGGCCGTGATGCTCCCGATGCTGCTCGTGCCACTGCTGATGCTGGTGCTGCTCCCGCTGTCGGTGGCCCTGGCGGCTCGCGGCAGCAGCTGGGACGTGACGGAGTTCCTGGATATGGTGCCGGGCCGCCTCGCCGAGCCCGTACGCGCGGCACCGGAGCACGAGCGGTTGATCATCCTCGTGCTCGGCTACCTGGTCGCACCGCTGTTCCTGATCGTCCCGCTCATGGTGTCGGCCGTGCTGGCCGGCGATGCGTTCGCGGGCGAGAAGGAGCGCAAGACGCTCGAGACGGTGCTCCACCTGCCCGTGCGCGACACGGACCTCTACATCGGCAAGCTGCTCGTGGGCTTCGTGCCCTCGGTGGCGGTGTCGTGGATCGGCTTCGCGCTGTTCTGCCTCGTGTCCAACGCCGCCGCCTGGCCGGTGATGCGCCGCCTGTTCCTGCCCACCCAGCTGTGGGCGATGATGATCCTCTGGATCGCTCCGGGCGTCGCCGCCCTGGGCCTGGGGATCATGGTCCGGGTCTCGGTCCGGGTGAACAACACCCAGGAGGCGCAGCAGCTCGGCGGCGCGGTGGTCCTGCCGCTCGTGATCTTGGCCGTCGGCCAGACCACCGCACTGATGCTGGCCGGGCTCGGGCCGACCTTCGCCGCCGGGTGCGTCCTGTGGGTCGTCGCCATCTGGCTCAACATCCGAGGCGCCCGCAACTTCACCCGCGACGCCATGGCCGCCCGCCTCTGAGGGCTCCGTCGCCTGTCGCTGCGGATGGTCCGGACCGTAGGGTCGAAGGCCTGTGGCTCGCTTCGACACCATCTCCTTCCTGACCGACTACGGCACGGCCGACGAGTTCGTCGGCGTGGTTCACTCCGTGATCCGCCAGATCGCCCCGGACGTGCAGGTCATCGACATCTCCCACCAGGTCCCGGCCCACGACGTGCGCGCCGGCGGGCTCACCCTCGCCCGGTCCGCCCAGTACCTGGCCCCCGGTGTCGTGCTCGCCGTCGTGGACCCCGGCGTGGCCACCGCCCGCCGAGCCATCGCCATCGAGGTCGGCGGGGGCGCCTCGATCCTGGTCGGCCCCGACAACGGCCTGCTCGCGCCGGCCGTGTCGATGGTCGGCGGCGCCACCCGTGCCGTCGAGCTGGCCAACCTCGACTACCAGCTGCCGGCGCCGGGCCCCACGTTCGCCGGGCGCGACATCTTCGGACCGGCGGCCGCCCACCTGTGCAACGGCGTCGATCTGTTGGACCTCGGCCCCGAGGTCGACGTGAACGGCCTGATGCCGGGGATGATCCCGATCACCCGCGTCGAGGACGGAGCCGTCGTCGCCGAGGTGCTGTGGACCGATGGCTTCGGGAACCTCCAGCTCAACGTCGACCCCGACGAGATCGAGCCGTTCGGCCCCCGCATCGAGCTCCGCTTCGACGGCAACGTCCGCACCGGCGTGCGCCACGACACCTATGCGAAGGTGCCCACCGGCGAGATCGGCCTGGTGGTCGACTCGTACGGCCTGGTGTCCATCGCCACCAACCGCACGTCGGCTGCTGACGAGCTGCACATCGGCACCGGCGACGAGGTCATCCTCGCCGCCATCGGCGACGAGCCCGCCCGAGCCGGCGCCATCACCCCCGTCACCTTGAAGGAGAAGCCATGAGGCCCGCCACGACCATCGTGCTCGCCGTGCTGCTCGGCATGATCCTCCTCGCCGCCACCCTCCAGCTCGTCCTGCTGAACTAGCCCATCTCGTCGGCTCGGGCCGTGGCGGCGACCACGGCGTCGATGATCGAGGCCCGGACACCACCGTCCTCGAGGGCTCGGAGGCCCGCGGCGGTGGTGCCGCCCGGCGAGGTGACGTTGGCACGAGCTTCGGCCGGCGGTGTGCCCGCCGCGAGCAGCTCAGCCGAGCCGCGCAGGGTCTGGATCGCCAGGTCCGAGGCCACGTCCCTCGGCAGACCGACGAGGACGCCCGCGTCGATGAGCGCCTCGGCGATCAAGAACACGTACGCCGGCCCCGAGCCGGACAGGCCGGTCACCATGTTGATCTGGGCCTCGGTGACCCGCGTGACGGTGCCGACCGCACCGAGGATCTCCTCGGCCCACACGAGGTCGTCCTCACCGGCCGCCGTTCCGCCGACGATGGCCGCGGCGCCCATGCCGACGAGCGACGGCGTGTTGGGCATGGCCCGCACCACAGCCGTGCCCTCGGGCACCACGGCCTCCATCGACTCCAGGCGGACGCCCGCAGCGATCGACAGCAGCCGGCCGATCCCGAGCTCGCCGAGGCACGCGCAGACCTCGGGGATCATCTGCGGCTTGACCGCGAGCACCGCACCCTCGGCGGCCACAGGCGCCCCGACCACGGCGATGCCGGGGTAGCGCTCGGCCAGCACGCCCTGGCGCGGGGCATCGGGCTCCACGACGGCGACGTCGGCCGCCTCGACCCAGCCGCTGGCCAACAGACCACCCAGCAGGGCCTCGCCCATCTTGCCGCCGCCGACCACCAGGAGCTTCGTCATGGCCGCAGGCTAGGCGACCCGTTCCCGGCAACTGCGGGGAGAAGGACGGGTTGCAGCCGATCCGGGGGGAGGGAGAACCGGCTGCAACCCGACGAGCCCGACAGCGGATGCACCTTCCCTCGATGCCACCCGTTCCGCCGGTGCCGGTACCTTACGGAAAGGGGTGGAAAGATGTCAAGAACCAATTCGCTGACACCGGGGTCAGCGATCAAAGCGGGAGGCGAACCCGATGCGCAGCGCGGGCCGGAAGCACTGCTCGACGTAGGCGTAGAACGACCCGAGGATCCGGTCGAGCTCATCGTCGGTCACGGCGTGCACGGGAAGCGAGCCCTGGAGGAAGACCGCGTCTTCGATGCCGATGACGAACGCCAGGCCGTTGAGCCCCTGGTTCCGGCGCAGGAGGTGCTCGTAGAGCTGCCCCGCGTTCTCCTCGGGGGCGGGCATCACGTAGGTCTCGTAGTGGAGCGTGCGCTGCCGGAGCGTGAGCCACACCGTGTAGACGTCCTTCTCCTCGCCGTGGACCCGGAGGTACCACCGGCGCCCCTCCGAGGCCGACGCCCGCTCCACGACGGCGACGACGGGGTTGTCGGCCAGCTCGCGAGCCGCCCAGGCATCGATGACCGCCTCGATGGCATCGAGCTCGTCGTCGGAGGCGAGGTCGCTCATGCCGCGCAGTCGACCAGCGAGCGCAGCGCCAGGTCCGCGTACACCCGCCGGAGGCGGGCCGCAGCCGTGGACCAGGTGTAGCCCTGGGACCGCCGGGCGGCGTCGGCGCCCATGCGGGCGGCGAAGGCCGGGTCGGTCAACAGGGTGCGCACCGCCGCGGCGAACGCCCCCGGGTCCCGCTGCTCCACCAGGAACCCGGTCCGTCCGTGATCGATCAGGGTTCGCAGCCCGCCGACGGCCGCGGCGACGACCGGGATCCCGCACGCCGCAGCCTCCAGGGCGACGAGGCCGAACGACTCCGACCGGCTGGGCACCAGCACGACATCGGCGGCCCGGTAGTACGTCGAGAGCAGGTGGTGGGGCTGGGGCGGGACGAACCGGATCTGGTGGCGGACGCCCAGGTGGTCGGCCAGGTCGAGCACCTCCCGGAGCTCCCGGTCCCCGTCGGCACCGCTCGGACCGCCCACCACGACGAGCTCGGCATCGGGCCGGTGCAGCTCGGCGAGGGCGCCGACCGCGACCGGCAGTCCCTTCAAGGGCTGGATGCGGCCCACGAACAGCAGCACGGGGTGATCGCCCAGCCCCAGCGCCCGGCGCGCCCCGGCCCGGTCACCCGGCGAGAAGAAGGCGTGCTCGACACCGGGGGGCACGACCTCGATGCGGCGGGGATCGGCGCCGTAGAGCGTCTCGAGCTGCGCCACCTCCTCCACCGAGTTGGCCAAGATGACGTCGGAGCAGCCGATGACCTCGGCCTCGGCATCGATGCGCCGCTGCGGCTCCGGGTCACCCGTCTCGGCCTTGACCCGGGCGAGGGTGTGGAACGTGGACACCAGCGGCAGGTCGAGCTGGTGCTTGAGCCGGTGGCCGGCCACGCCCGAGAGCCAGTAGTTGGCGTGGATGACGTCGACGGGGCGCCGGGCCAGCTCGGCCCGCACGCCGCGGGTGAACGCGTCGACCGTCTCGGGGAGCTGCTCCTTGGCGAGCTGCGCGGGTTCGGCGGGGACGTGCACGACCCGGAACCCGGGCTCCACCGCCACCTCGCGGGGCAAGGTGGGGTCCCAGCTGCGCACGTAGACGGTGGTGCCGATCCCGGACTGGGCGAGCGACGCCGCCAGCTCCCGCACGTAGACGTTCATGCCGCCGCTGTCGCCGGTGCCCGGCTGGGTGAGCGGCGACGAGTGCAGCGAGAGGACAGCGAGCTCGGTCACAGATGGCACGACGGGGTCAACGTCCGGCGAGCGCCTCAGATTCCGGATCATCGATGTCGTCGTCGAGGGCCTCGGCGGCAGGCGGGGTGACGGCCGCCTCGGTGCCTCCATCGCCAAACGTCCCCTGGCCCAGCAGCTCCGGCTCGAACCCGGCGGCTCGGCGCTCCGCCCGGAACGACTCGTAGATCTGCACGATGGTCTTCTTCTGCTCCTCGTTGAGCCAGATGTCGCGCCGGATCTCGGTGACGAGGTCCGTGTCGCCGTCGCGGGGCTCGAGGATGCCGGCGCGGATGTACAAGGTCTCCGAGCTGATCTCGAGGGCGCGGGCGATCTGCTGGAGGATCTCGGCGGACGGCTTGCGCAGGCCGCGCTCGATCTGGCTCAGGTACGGGTTCGAGATGCCGGCCATGTCCGAGAGCTTGCGCAGCGACAGGTGACCCACCTTGCGCTGCTCGCGGATGAACTCCCCCAGATCGTGCCAACGGGCTTCGAGCTCGGCCATGGGCCAAGGCTACGGCGTGGTCCGATGCGAACCCCAACCGGCGCAAGCGTTCGGTAGCTTCCCGCGAGCGGGGTCCTCGATCCCGCACCCACCGAACAGGCGAGAGCGGGTCCGAGGAGACGAGCCCTACTGGTTCCGCTCGAAGACCACGCGGAGACCGTGGAGGGTGAGCCAGGGCTCGACCTGCTTGATGGACGAGGTGTACGGGGCGATCAGCTCGGCCAGGCCTCCGGTGGCGACGACGGTCGGGTCGCCGAGCTCGTCGGCCAGGCGGCGGCAGATGCCGTCGACCTGCCCGGCGAACCCGAACACGGCGCCGGATTGGATGGACTCCACCGTCGTGCGGCCGATCACGCTGCGGGGCTCCACCAGTTCCACGCGCCGCAGCGCCGCAGCGCGCAGGTAGAGGGCGTCGAGGCTGATCTCGATGCCGGGGGCGATGGCGCCGCCGAGGTACTCGCCCTTGGCCGAGAGGGCGTCGTAGGTCGTGGCGGTGCCGAAGTCGATGATGATCGCGGGTCCGCCGTAGAGGTCGAGTGCGGCGACGGCGTTGGCGATGCGGTCGGCACCGACCTCCCGGGGGTTCTCGGTGAGGATCGGCAGCCCGGTCTTGACGCCAGGTTCGATCACGACCGGCCGGAAGCCGAAGTACTTCTCGGTCATCTCCCGGAAGGCGGCCGTGGTCCGGGGCACCACCGAGGAGATGGCGATGCCGTCGATGTCGTCGTCGAACGAGAAGCCGTGGAAGCCCAGGAACTCCTGGACGGTGAGCGCCTGCTCGTCGGCCGTGCGCTCGGCCTTGGTGGCGATGCGCCAGTGGTCGAGCAGCCCCTGCTCGCAACGGGACCCCTCACCCCTCGGGCCATCGGCGTCGGGCCCCTCGTAGAGGCCGATCACGGTCTGGGTGTTGCCGATGTCGATGGCGAGCAGCACCGCTGTCCTCCGGGCCGGGGGCCGACCGCTCCCAGCATGCTCGGTCCCGGGGGAGCGGGGGAAACCGACCCCACCGGCCCGGCGCCGCCGATCAGACCGACGTGGCGGTGACGTCGAGGCCGATGTCGAGCACCGGGGCCGAGTTGGTGAGGCTGCCCGAGCTGACCAGGTCGGCACCGACGTCGCCGTAGGAGCGCACCGTCTCCAGGGTGATGCCCCCCGAGACCTCGACGATCGGCCGACGCCGACCGGTGGCCGCGGCG
>CAZCVS010000167.1:0-7002 GCA_964501845.1 uncultured Iamiaceae bacterium | reverse complement strand
ACGCCGAGCGGCTCCTGGAAGTGGTACGCCATCGTGTCGTTGTCGATGGTGGCGATGGAGCCCTCCTGGCTGCGGACGGCACCGGCGAAGTACCGGAAGTGGTCGATGGCGAGGGGGATGTCGGCGGCCAGGCACTCGCGCACCGGCTTGCCGTTGTCCCAGCTCTCGGCCACCGCCAGGACCTCGAGGTTCTCCTCCATGCGGTCGGCGATCTTGTTCAAGATGTTGGCCCGCTCGGCGGGGGAGGTGCGCCCCCACGCGGGTGCCGCGCCGTGGGCGGCGTCCAGCGCGCGCTCCACGTCGTCCGCGGTACCTCGGGCGACCTCGGTGAAGGTCTCGCCGTCGACCGGCGACGGGTTCTCGAACCACTCGCCCTTGGCCGGGTCCACCCACTCGCCGCCGATGTAGTGGCCGTAGCGGTCCTGGTAGCTGACGACGGCTCCGTCGGAGCCGGGGTTGGCGTAGGTGGTCATGGCGATCTCCTCATCGATCCGTGCGCGAGGTGCGCACGCCCCTGTCTGATGAGGTTCAGTGTCCGCCCGTTCGGTGTCGCACGGGTGTCCCGATGTGACACACGCGATCCGCCGTACGATCCCGCGGTGCTCTGTCCTGAGATGGTGGGCCGCGAGGCCGAGCTGAGGGTCCTCTCCAACCGTCTGGACGAGCTCGCCGCGCCTCGTGGCGGTGTGGTCGCGCTCGTCGGCGACGCGGGCTCGGGGAAGTCACGGCTCCTGGCCGCCACCCTCTCGGGGGCCGATGCCCTGGTGATCGCCGGCCGGGCGGTCCCGGGCGACAGCCCGGTCCCGTACCGCCCGCTCGCGGAGGCGTTCCTCTCAGCGTTCCGCTCCCGGCCCGTGCCGTTCGCCCCATCGCTCGCCGGCTTCGAGGGTCAGCTCGCCCGTCTGGTCCCGGGCTGGTCCGCCGGGTCACCTGCCGAGGAATCACCGGTCCTGTTGGGTGAGGCCGTCGTCCGTCTTCTGGGGGTGCTCGCCGTCGACCGCCCGTGCGTGCTCGTGCTCGAAGACCTCCACTGGGCCGATGCCGAGACCCTCGCCGTCGTCGACTACCTCGGCGATGCGCTGCGCTCCGAGCCGGCGCTGTGCCTGGTCACCAGCCGGCGGTCTGGCGCGGCAACCGACCTCCTCGATCGCTTCGGCCGGCGGGATGCATCCGCCCTGCTGCCGGTCGAGGTCCTCGACGCCGAGGGCGTGCGAACGATGGTGAGCGCCTGCTTGGGAGGGGCCGAGCCGCCCGCCGGACTCAGCGAGTTCGTCGAGGTTCACAGCGACGGAAGCCCGTTCCTGGTGGAGGAGCTCCTCGCCGGGCTGAGCGCGGTGGGTGCCCTCCGGTTGGTCGGCACCCGCTGGGAGGTCACCGGCGCGCTCTCGCCCTCGGTGCCGGGCAGTCTGCAGGCGTCGATCGGTCGGCGGCTGGGTTCGCTCGACGCCACGGCTCGTCGCGTGCTCGCAGCGGCGGCCCTGCTCGGCCGTCAGTTCGAGTGGGAGCTGCTCCCGGGGATCTCGCAGGTCGATGGGCGCGCGGTGGTCGATCGGCTCCGATCGGCCGTCGACGAGCAGCTGATCCAAGCCGGCGGCGATGGCTTCCGGTTCCGCCACGCGCTGACCCGTGAGGCCGTCCTCGCCGACCTGCTCCCTCCCGAGCGGCTCGAGCTCGCGGCCCGGGCGCTCCAGGCCGTCGAGCGGGCCAACCCGGAGCTGCCGGGCCCCACGTGCCAGCTCGCCGCCGACCTGGCGGAGGCCGCCGGCGAGCCCGTGGTCGCGTCCGCCCGCCTCGTGGAGTGCGCTCGCCGCGCCCTGGCCAGTGGGGCACTCGCCACCGCCGAGGCGACGGCGCGCCGGGCGGGCAACCTCGCGGAGGGGGACGAGGATGCGGTCGGAGATGCGGACGAGGTGCTGGTCCAGGTGCTCGCCGCGGCGGGACACCCGGCGGAGGCGCTGGCCCGCGGCTGGCCCCTGGTGGACCGGTTCGACGCCGCTGGGGTCGGCGCATCGCGCCGGGTGGACCTCCTCGTGAGCCTCGGTCGGGCCGCGCTCGCCGGCGGCGACGTCGATGCGGCCGACACCGCGGTCGGGAGGGCCCGTGCCACGGCGGGTGCGACCCCGGACCCCCTCTTGCTCGCCCGCATCGACGCGATCGCGGCGGAAGCCGCCCTCGACCGAGGTGAGCTCGCCGCCGCCGAGGCGCTCTGCCAGCGGGCCGTCGAGGGAGCGGAGGCCACGGACCAGCCGGAGGTGCGCTGCGAGGCGCTGCTCGTGCTGGGCCGCACCCTGCGACCGCAGGGCCTGGACCGGTCTCGATCGGCGTTCGCCCGAGCCGCCGAGGTCGCCGAGGTCCACGGGCTCGACCGCTGGCACCTGCGAGCCCAGCAGGAGCTCTCGCTCGACGACTTCGAGGGCGAAGGGGTCGACGGCCTCATCCGGACACGGGACCTGGCCGCTCGGTACGGCGCCCACATCACGGTGGCGGTGATGGACCTGATCGTGGCCGACCTCGCGCTCGCCGGGTACGACCAGGAGGGCTGTGTGCGGTCGGCCGCCGCGTGCATGGAGGCGAGCCGCCGCTACGGGCTGAGCTTCGAGCCGGTCGCTGCGCTGTGGCTGGCCGGCGCCCATGCCCTCGCCGGTGACGACCACGCGATGGAGGCGGCGCTCGGCGTCGCGCTGGCGCCGGACCCCGACGATCCCCGGATCCTGGCCGACCGGGCCGGTCGGGTGCTGCTGGGACGTGCCTTCGTTCGAGATGAGCTCGACGCGGTGGCGGACCTGGTCGACGAGATGATGGTCCACGTGCGCCGAGCGCCGCCGACCACCTCGGTCTTCGTGGGTCGCACCACGTGGGCGCTCCTCCACACCATCGACGACGGGGACCACGGTGCCGCCGTCCGGGCCGAGTACCACGCGGCCACGTCGTCGATGGGGCTCGCGGCCCTCGACCTGTTCGGCGAGGTGGTCGAGGCGGTGGCGCTCGGCCGGACCGGAGCATCGGAAGCGGCGACGGTGCGGATCGCGCCGGCCTACGAGCAACTCGTCGCCAGCCCGCTGGGCCAGGGAGTGATCCGATCGAACGTGCTGCTCCTCGCCCGGGCCGCCACGCGAGATGGCTGGGGTGAGCCCGTCCGCTGGTTGCGCGAGTGCGAGGCCTGGTTCGCCGCCCACGACTACGGCGCCCTCGTGCGTCGATCCCGAGCCCTGCTGGGCGAGGCCGGTGCCGCGGTGCCACGGAAGGGCCGGGGTGACTCGGAGGTTCCCGAGTCGCTGCGCGCGCTCGGGGTCACGAGCCGGGAGACCGACGTGCTCAAGCTGGTGGTCGCCCGCCGCTCCAACAAGGAGATCGCGGCCGAGCTCCACCTGTCGCCCAAGACCGTGGAACGGCACCTGAGCAGCCTCTTCGACCGCACCGGGGTTCGGAACCGCCAGGACCTGGCGGAGGTGGGGGAGGCGCACCTCGCTTAATTGGGGGTCGCGTCCCCGATGTGCGAACCCGGCGGCAGGCGCAGGGTGATGCCATGCAGACCAACATCCACGAGATCGCCGACGGGGTCTACCGCCTCTCGACGATCGTTCCGGAGGCCGCCCCCGGTGGCTTCATGTTCAACCAGTACCTCATCGACGGCGACGAGCCGATGATCTTCCACACCGGAGCTCGGCAGCTGTTCCCGCTGGTCTCCGACGCGGTGGGCCGGGTCATCGATGTCGAGCGCCTGCGGTGGATCAGCTTCGGCCACGTCGAGTCCGACGAGAGCGGGGCGATGAACGAGTGGCTCGGGGCCGCGCCGAGCAGCGAGGTGGTGTTCAACACCCTCGGCTGCATGGTTTCGCTCAACGACCTGTGCGATCGTCCTCCTGTCCTCGCCGACCCCGAGCAGGCCCGGGACATCGGGCGCCACGTGATCCGCACGATCCCCACGCCGCACGTGCCCCATGGCTGGGAGGCGCAGGTGATCTTCGACGAGACCACCGGCACCCTCTTCTGCGGCGACCTGTTCACCCAGATCGGCGAGTCGCCGGCGCTCGTGCACGACTCCGACGTGGTGGGCGCGGCGCTGGTGGCCGAGGACATCTTCGGTGCCACCGCGCTGACGCCCCACACCGGCCCGACCCTCCGAGCGCTCGCCGAGCTCGAGCCTCGTACGCTGGCGCTCATGCACGGACCGGCCTTCGCCGGCGATGGTCGCCAGGCGCTGCTCGACCTCGCTGACGCCTACGAGGCTCGGCTGGTCAGCTCGTTCCCCGTCATCGAGAAGGTGAGCTGACATGCGCCAGGAGCTGACCAGCGATTCCGTCGAGCGCTCTATCGAGGCGACGCCCGAGGCCCTCTACGACTTGATCTCCGACGTGACCCGCACGCCCGAGCGCACGCCCGACGTGGCGAGCTGCGAGTGGATCGACGGTGCCACCGGGCCGGCCGTCGGCGCCCGGTTCAAGTCGATCAACTGCCTCGGACGCGGGCCGAGGTGGAGCAACAAGCCCGTCGTCACGGTGGCCGATCCGGGACGGGAGTTCTCTTTCACCCGGACCGAGCCGTTCGCCGGCACGATCCTCTGGCGCCACCAGTTCGTCCCCGAGGGGACCGGCACCCGGATGATCGAGAGCTACGAGGTGCTCGAGCCCGTCACGCTCGTGGGCTGGTTCATCATCGACACCCTGTACGGCATGAAGGACCGGCGCTCGGAGCTGCGGGTCAGCATGGAGCAGTCGCTGGAGCGGGTGGCCGAGCTCGTCGAGGTGAAGGCGACCGCCGAGCGAGCCGAACCGGCGTAGCTACCAGCCGCGGTCGGCCCACTCCTGGAGGTGCGGGGACTCGGTGCCGATGTTGGTCGAGTCGCCGTGGCCGGGGAGCACGATGGTGTCCGCAGCCAGGGGTGAGAAGAGGCGGTCCTCGAGCGAGCGGAGGATGGTGGGGAAGTGGCCGCCGAACTTGGTGGTGCCCGGGCCGCCGGGGAAGAGGGTGTCGCCGCTGAAGAGCACCGGCTTGCCGGCGATCTTGAAGCACATCGACCCCGGGGTGTGGCCCGGCGTGAAGATGGTCTCGAGCCGGAGCCGCCCGACCTGGATCACCGAATCGTCTTCGAGGATCTGGTCGTAGCTCGGGAGCATGGCGGCGTCCTCGGCGGTGACGTGCACCGAGTACCCGGCATCGCGCATCTGGGGCACGGCCTGGATGTGGTCGTGGTGGCCGTGGGTCTCGAGCACCTCGCGCACGCCGAGGCGCCGGCTCAGATCCAGGAGCTGCTCGTGCTCATCGGCGGCGTCGAGCAGGACGGCATCGCCCGTGGCGCGGCACCGCAGCACGTACACGTTGTTGTCCATCGGCCCCACCACGACCTGGTGGATCTCGGCGTCGGTGTCCGACCAGATGAGGGTGTCCATCCGCCCATTGTGCCGTGCAGGCGGCCGGGGCGGACCGGACCCCGGACAGACCACTGCCCCGACCGGTGGTCGGGGCAGAGGATGCACTGTCAGGTTGCGACGTATCCATCGGACCGCTGCGCGGCGATGTTGAGGAGAACTCGGAAATCTGTCCCGGCCGGTCTCGGAAGATCCCGCAGGTCAGGAGGCGCTTCAGGAGGACAGGACCTCGAAGCCCAGCGCGAGGGCGACGGGGATCTGGCGGGGGTCGAAGGTGAGGAACGTGGTGGGCCGGGGGAGGCGGTCGGCGGCGGCGAGGTGGAGGGCGTCGACCGTGCGCAGCGGCTGCTCCCGGGTGAGCTCGGCCGCCCGGTCGAGGCAGCGCTGGTCGACGGGCACGACGTGGATGCGCTCCCAGTCGTCGCGCAGGGCGCGCCGGACCCGGTCGCCGTCGGTGGGAATGTCGCACACGCGGTCCACCATGCCCAGCGCCTCCGCCTGGGCCAGCGCCGACGCGCACCACACCGGGTCGGCAGCCATGGCGTCGAGCACGACCGCCCGATGGGGCCCGGAGAGGTAGCGGCCGAGCAGCGCGGAGGTGTCGAGGGCGAGGGTCATGCGCCCCGCACCTCTCGCAGGGCCCGGTCGAGTCGGCCCCCGGTCCAGTTGTCGATGCGGGTGTCGGGGTCGGCCGGGCGGTCGCCGCGGCGAGCCGGTTCCAGCAGCCCCCGCGCCGCAAGGTCGTCGATCGACACCTGCGTGCCGGCTGGCTCCACCGGGCCGAGCTGGGCGACGGGCCGTCCCGCGATGGTGATGACGATGCGCTCGCCGGCCCCGGCCCGCCGGACCGACGAGGTCAGGCGCCCTCGCAGGTCACGGATGCCGAGGCGCTGGTCCACGACCCAAAGTGTACGCACGTGTACGCGACATTGCGAGCGACGGCGTCGTGCTGTCGGCCAAGGTGACGGCCTCCGATCACCTTCCGATCCGATCTCACCACCAAGGGGACCACCGTGAACTTCGCCTTCAACGAGGAGCAGGAAGAGCTCCGCAAGACCGTTCGAGCCTTCCTCGAGGCCAAGTCCTCCGAGGCCGCGGTGCGCGAGCAGATGGACACCGAGGCCGGCTACGACGCCGCCGTCTGGCAGCAGATGGGTGAGCAGCTGGGTCTCCAGGGCCTGGTGATCCCCGAGGAGTTCGGCGGGTCGGGCTACGGCTACATCGAGCTGGTCGTGATCCTCGAGGAGATGGGCCGATCGCTGCTGTGCGCCCCCTTCTTCTCGTCGGTGGTCCTCGCCGCCAACACGCTGATCCACTCCGGTGACGATCAGGCCAAGGCCGACCTGCTCCCCGGCATCGCTACCGGCGAGACCATCGCCACCCTGGCGTTCACCGAGGAGAACGGCCGCTGGGACGAGGCCGGCATCACCGCCACGGCCACCGCCGACGGCGACACCTGGAAGCTCGGTGGGACGAAGATGTACGTGCTCGACGGCCACACCGCGTCGCTGCTCCTCGTCGCCGCCCGCACCGATGCCGGCGTGAGCCTCTTCGCCGTCGACGGCGAGGGCGCCGGGGTCACCCGCACCGCGCTGTCCACCATGGACCAGACCCGCAAGCAGGCCAAGGTCGA
>CAZCVS010000166.1:0-7026 GCA_964501845.1 uncultured Iamiaceae bacterium | reverse complement strand
TGATGATCTGCTGGCCGCCTTCGCCGGCGCCGATGACGACGACCCGCTGGAGGCCCTCGCTCTGGGGCCGGAGCCGCTTCTCGTAGAACAGGCGCCAGATGTAGCGAACCCCCGCGCTGGTGCACAGCATGATCGTGCTGGCGATGAGCGGAACCGAGAGGGGCACGACCCGCTCCGGGCCCTCCATCGGCAACAGGAGGGCGACGCTCCACATCACGCCGGTGGCCACGACGATCACCGAGACCAAGGCCGATACCTCTTCGAAGGAGCCGAAGCTCCAGCGCCCGGCATAGAGCCCGCGCGCCGTGCCGCACACCACGAGCACCAGCGCGGCCGCGAGCGCGAACCACAGCAACCCGTCCACCTTCCGAGCGGGCACCGAGAAGTCGTAGCGCAGCGCCGCGGCGAGCATCGTCGAGAGCCCCATCGCGGTGGCGTCGGCAATGACCTGGAGGCGTCGCCGAGCGTCGCTTCCCGCGGGCTGCAGCATCACGTCCAACCCGAAGCGGCGAGAAGTGGCGTTCTTGGCGGTCAACGAATCCCTCCCCCCGAGGTCCCAATCTGATTCTGCGCCGGATTGAACACTACCGTCACCGGACAAGCCTCGTCCATCATCATTTCGATCTTCCCGGCGGCGAGGCAGGGGATCCAGGGTGTCATGACTACACGACGAAGCGAATCCAACGGTGCCATCGGTCGTCCGCGCGCCGATGTCATCAGCGCGCTGATGGCGGCCGCGGCCTTGTTCGCTCCCGCCTCATTCACCGGCCATCCGGTGATCGACGCAGTCGAGCGGGCGCTGATCGTCGGGTTCGTCTCCTACGTCGGCGCCCACGGTCGGCGGTGGGCCTGGCTGACTGCCGCCACCATCGTGGTCATCCCCGCCCGCGGCGCCTCGCTCGTACTCGCGGTACTGGCCCTTCTGGTGGTGGTCGTGGGCACCATCCCGAAGCGCCGCAGCCGGGCCGTCGGGGCGCTCGGCCTCGGCCTGATGTCCAACGCCGTGCTCTGGTACCCGCACAGTGCCGAACCGTGGGGCGCCGCGCTCGCCACCGCTGCCATGGCGCTGGTCGTCGTCTCGGGACTCCCCTTCCTGCGCAAGCCCAAGCGCCGCTTGGCCCGAGCCATGCTTGCCGCAACCGCCGTCCTCGTGGTCCTGGCCGGCATCGGAGCGGTCCTCGCCGTCGGGCTCTCGTACCGAAACGTCCAAACCGGCGGCACCTCGGCCCGGAACGCCCTCGAGGAGGCTCGCGACGGCGATGCCGAGACCGCGCGCCAGGACCTATCCACCGCCCGCAGCGAGTTCGAAGCTGCATCGTCGCGCATCAGCGGCCCCCTCGCCCTCCCCGCCCGTCTGGTGCCGGGCCTCGCCCAGCAGGTGGACGCGGTCCGCACCACCGTCGATCAGGGCCGGCACATCAGCGCGACGGCCGACGATCTCGTGGCGACCGCCGACTACGGCCGGCTCCAGTACGACGGCCAGCTCGACCTGCAGCAGGTGAGCGACCTGGCGGCTCCGACCCGGCGCGCCGACGCGGCGCTCCGCGCCGCCCACGCTGAGCTCGCCGACCTGCAGGGCCGGTGGCTGCTCCCGCCCCTGCGGGACCGCGTCGACCAGTTCGCCGGGGACATCGACGAGGCACGGACCGACACCGCGCTCGCCGCTGAGCTCCTCGAGGTCACGCCGGGGCTGTTCGGCGGCGACGGCCCGCGCCGCTACCTGGTCGTGTTCCTCACCCCGGCGGAGCTGCGGGGCTCCGGCGGCTTCATCGGCAGCTACGCCGAGCTCGAGGCTGACGACGGATCGGTCGAGCTGACCCGGTCGGGCCGCATCGACGACCTGATCGCGGGACCCAACCGAGGCAATCGCACCATCGACGGCCCGGCCGACTACCTCCGACGGTACGGACGCTTCAACCCGGCGGTGTTCCTCCAGGACGTCACCATCTCGCCGGACTTCCCCAGCAGCGCTTCGGTGATGGCGCAGCTCTACCCCCAGGCGGGCGGCGCACCGGTCGACGGGGTGATCGCCGTCGACCCCACCGGTCTGGCGGCGCTCTTGGAGCTGACCGGACCGGTCACCGTCGACGGGATGGACGAGCCCCTCTCCTCCGACAACGCCGTCGAGGTCCTGACCCGCAGCCAGTACCTCGACCAGCCCGATCGCGCTGCACGCGGCGAGTTCCTGGCAGAGGCCACCCGCGTCACGTTCGAGAAGCTCATCGAGTCCTCGCTGCCGGCGCCCCGCACGCTCGCCAACACGCTGAGCCCCGTCGCCCGTGCCGGCCACCTGCGCCTGTGGAGCCCCGATGCCGCCGAGCAGGCGCTGTTCGAGCGGCTCGGTGCCACCGGCGACCTCGTCATCCCCGACGGGTCCGACGGGTTCTCGGTGGTGCAGCAAAACAGCGGCAACAACAAGCTCGACGCGTACCTCGAGCGGTCGATCACCTATCTCCCCAAGGTCGACGCGGACACCGGGGTGCTCACCGCCGAGCTCCGCATCGAGCTGCGCAACGAGGTGCCGTCCACGGATCTGCCCGCGGCGGTCGTGGGCAACACGCGCGGCCTCCCGGTGGGCACCAACCTGGCGGCCCTCACCGTGTTCACCCCCCACACGGTCACCAGCGCCACCATCGACGGCGAGGCGGTGACCCTGGGCCCGGGCATGGAGCGGGGACTCAACGCCTGGGATACGCCGCTGCTGGAGATCCCGCCAGACGGGAAGGTCGTCGTCACGATGGAGCTCCAGGGCGGAGTCGACCTCGAGCGCGGCTACCGCCTCGACATCCTCCCACAGCCAGTGGCCAACCCTGACCGCTTCACGAGCACCGTGACGGTCGTCGGCGCCACCATCTCCGGTGGTGAGAACACCGAGAAGGAGCTCCTGGACGACGAGCCGCTGGTAGCTCCGACCCGCATCCGCGTTCCGCTCGAGAGCTGATCGCCGCGCCAGCTCCGTGGTTCGTCCGGACCCTATGGTCAACATCTATGGCCCCAAGGCCGATGATGAGCTACCATCATCGGCGCGGACTCGGACGCTTCGTCCTCCATCCGCTCAAGGTGTTGAGAGGGAGAGGACCCAAATGATTCGCAGGATGCTGATTGGTGCGACGATGCTGATCGCTCTTGCCGCGACCCCCGCTGCGGCTCAGTACCCGTTCAACGTGACCCCCGGAACCGTCGTCGCCGGCGGCGCGGTGACGGTCGCCGGTGGCGGCTGCCAGGCCGGCGAGACGGTCACCATCACCATGACCGAGGCCGACGCGGCAGCCCAGAGGGCTGCCGGCGATGTCATCTACACCACCACCGTGGTCACGGACGAGAACGGCAACTTCACCCACACGTTCAACGTGCCGGCAGGGACCCCGGTCGGTACCTACGATGTCACAGCCACCTGCGGTGACCTCGTGTTCTCGTCCACCATCGAGGTCGTCGCCCCGACCACGCCCACCACGACGCCCGGCGCAGGCACCGAGCCGATCGTGCGCACCGGTTCGGACCTCAACGGCCTCGGTCTCGCAGGTGCCGGCCTCATCACCGTGGGCGGCATCATCCTCATCGCCACCCGGACCCGCCGCCACGCTCGGGCCTGACCCCCGGCGCCCGGCGCCAACTCGACCTTCGATGGTGCCCCGGCCTCGTGGTCGGGGCACCATCGCGTCCGGATCCCGCTCCGACCGGGTACAAGGTGAGCATGGACATCGCCATCACCGGTAGCACCGGCCTCATCGGCCAGGCGCTCACGACCTCTCTGCGAGCCGACGGGCACCATGTGATCCCCGTCGTGCGATCGGAAGGCGGTGCGGACCGCGTGCGGTGGGACCCCGACGCCGGGACCGTCGACGCCAACGGGCTCGAAGGCCTCGACGGCATCGTCCACCTCGCCGGCGAGGGCATCGCATCGAGACGGTGGACCGACGCGCAGCGCCTCCGGATCCGCTCGAGCCGTGAGCAGGGAACCCAGCTCCTCGCCACCACCCTCGCCCGGCTGGACCAGCCCCCCGCCGTGCTCGTCAGCGGATCGGCCATCGGCTACTACGGCGACCGGGGCGACGAGGTGCTCGCCGAGGGCTCGGCACCGGGCGACGACTTTCTCGCCGAGGTCTGCCTGGCCTGGGAGGGCGCCACCGCAGCGGCTGCCGACGCCGGCATCCGGACCGTGCACCTGCGCACCGGCATCGTGCTCGACGCCCACGGTGGCGCCCTGGCGAAGCAGCTGCCCGTGTTCAAGCTCGGGCTCGGGGCCAAGGCCGGCACCGGTCGCCAGTGGATGTCGTGGGTCACGCTGCACGACGAGGTTCGGGCCATCCGCTTCGCCCTCGACCACGACACGGTCTCGGGAGCCCTCAACCTCACCGCACCGCAGCCGGTCACCAACGCCGTCTTCACCGACGCCGTCGGTGAGGCGCTGCACCGACCCACGTTCCTGACCATCCCCCGTCTCGCGGGCAAGGCCCCGTTCGGCATCGGCGGGCTCGTCGAGTCGCTCCTGTTCTCGTCGGCGCGGGTCCAGCCCGAGGCCCTGCGCAGCGCTGGGTTCACCTTCGACCATCCCGACCTCGGCACCGCCTTGGCCGCGGTGTTGGACGCGCGCTGAGCCCCTGGCGGATTCGCACCCGCGTCTGGCGAGGCTCCTAGGGTGACCGGACCATGTCTGGTCGCCGCATCGCCGCCTTCGACTTCGACGGCACCCTCACCCGCCGGGACACGCTGCTTCCCTTCCTGGCCCGAGCCTGCGGTCCCAGGGTGCTGGGCCGGACGGTGCGCCGCATCGCTCCGACCGCGGTGCGGGCCCGGGCCCGACGGCTCCCTGCCGAGCTCCACCACCGCGATGCCACCAAGGCCGCGCTGCTCCAGGACCTGTTCGCCGGACGCCACGGCGAATGGCTCCAGGCCGAGGGCCGGGAGTACGCCACCACCCTTGGCGCCAAGCTGCGGCCGGAGATGGTCGAGCAGGTGCAGTGGCACCGCGACGCCGGCCACGAGCTGGTGATCGTGTCGGCTTCGTTGCAGACCTACCTCGACCCCTTCGCCGCCTCGTACGGTTTCGACCACGTGATCGCGGTGGAGCTCGAGGTCGACGACGACGGCGTGCTCACCGGCCAGATAGCCGGCCCCAACGTCCGCGGCCCGGAGAAGGCGGTGCGCCTGCGCCGGTGGCTCGGCGACGAGCTCCCCGAGATGATGTGGGCGTACGGCAACTCCAGCGGCGACACCGAACTGCTGGAGATGGCCGACGTCCCCGTCTGGGTCGCCGGTCGCCAACGCGCCGCCAACGCGAACGACCGCCCGGCCGTGCGGCCTGGGCGGTCGTTCTCCGGTCCTCGGACCGCGTAGTCCGTTCGTCGGTCAGCTCACTTGGGCTGCATGCGGATGCCGCCGTCGATGCGGATCGACTCGGCGTTCATGTAGCTGTTCGACAGCAGCTCTGCGGTGAGGCTGGCGAACTCCTGGGCCCGGCCGAGGCGCTTCGGGAAGAGCACGCCGACCTCGAGGCGGGCCTTGAACTGATCCGCAGCCTCGCCCTCGCCGTAGATCGGGGTGTCGATCAGGCCGGGGAGGATCGTGTTGACCCGGATGCCGACGGCCGAGAGGTCTCGGGCGATGGGGAGGGTCATGCCGACCACGCCACCCTTGGAGGCGGAGTACGAGGCCTGGCCGATCTGGCCGTCCTCGGCCGCCACGGAGGCGGTGTTCACGATGGCGCCGCGCTCGCCGAACTCGTCGGGCTCGTTCTGCGACATGGCGGTGGCGGCGATGCGGATGCAGTCGAACGTGCCGATCAGGTTGATCTCGACGACCTTCTTGAAGATGCCGAGGTCGTGGGCCGAGGAGTACTCGCCGTCCTTGCCGATGGTGCGGGTGGCCCAGCCGATGCCGGCGCAGTTGACCAGGGCCTTGAGCGGGCCGAGCTCCTTGGCGGCCTCGACCGCGGCGATGATCTGCTCGGTGTCGGTGACGTCGGTCGGGGCGAAGACGCCGCCGATCTCGGCGGCCAGGGCCTCGCCCTTCTCCTGCTGGCGGTCGAGGTCTGCGACCACGACCTTGGCCCCGAGGGAGGCGAGGTGGCGGGCGGTGGCCTCTCCGAGACCCGATGCCCCACCGGTGACGATTGCGCTGATGCCGTTGATCTCCATGGGCCGAAACTGTATTGACTGGTCGGTCAAGTGACGAATCGAGGCGGGGAACCGAGCCCGAGGACACCCGGTCCAGGCCGCCGAGTACCATCCCCGGCCGTGCCTGCCTCGATCTCCCCGCGCCTCCGCCGGACTGCGAGGGGGGCCGCCCCGCTCGTGGGCATCGTGGTCGCCATCGCGGCGGTCGTCTCGCTGCTGGGCTCGTGCTCGGGCGAGCGGGCATCGCTGGGCTCGCTGCCTCCCTCGGTGCCAGCGTCGACCACGACGGCCGCGGCCCCGACGACCACGGCAGCACACGAGCCAGCGGACCTGACCCTCGGTACCGAGGATCTGCTCGGATGGATCGCCACACCCAAGGGAAGCCCCGAGGTCTACACAACCGCCTCCACCGATGCGGCGCGCATCGAGGTCGGGCCCAAGACGGATGCGGGTGCGCCCACCACCTTCGCGATCGTCGGCGACGCCTCGGCGGACGCCAGCCGAGAGGTTCCCGGCTGGTACGAGGTGGCGCTGCGCGACCGCCCCAACGGCTCGACCGGCTGGGTCCCCGAAGCCTCGGTCGACGTGACCAAGACGCCCTACCGCATCTTCGTCGACCTCCGGGGGCGGTTCCTGCGGGTCGAAAGGGACGGCACCGGCGTGCTCACCACCGAGATCGCCATCGGCACCGACGAGAACCCCACCCCGGTCAACGGCACCTACGTCACCGAGCTCATCGCGAACACCGAGCCCGAAGGGGCCTACGGCCCGTACGCGTTCGGGCTGGCGATGCACTCGGACACGCTCAGCGAGTTCGGCGGCGGCGACGGGCAGGTCGGCATCCACGGGACCAACCGGCCCGAGCTCATCGGCCAGGCCGTCTCGCACGGCTGCGTCCGCGTCACCAACC
>CAZCVS010000165.1:0-7065 GCA_964501845.1 uncultured Iamiaceae bacterium | reverse complement strand
CCTCGGACGTGTCGCGGGTGATGGTGTGCAGCCGGATCCCGAACTTCACGTCGCGCCCCTCGGCCTCGGCGAGGGCCCGGACCCGAGCCAGCTCCGAGGCCGCGGCCTCCGGCGGCTCGCCCCACATGAGCCAGACATCGGCATGGCGGGCGGCGACCCGGACGCCGGCATCGGACGACCCGCCGAAGAAGATGGCCGGCTGCGGGTCCGGCGCCTTGGCGACCAGCGCGTTCTCGACCTGGTAGTGCGCGCCGGAGAAGTCGAACGGCTTGCCGCTCCACGCGCCCTTCAGCACGGTGAGGAACTCGTCGCAGCGGTCATAGCGACGGTCGTGGTCGAGGTGGTCGCCGAAGCGCTTCTGCTCGACCGAGCTGCCGCCGGTCACGACGTTCAACAGGAGGCGCCCGCCGCTCAGGCGCTGGAAGGTGGCAGCCTGCTGGGCGGCGAGGGTCGGCGAGATCAGACCGGGCCGGAACGCGACGAGGAAGCGGAGCCGGGTGGTCTCCCGGATGAGGGCGGCGGTGGTGAGCCAGGCGTCCTCGCAGAAGGTGCCCGTGGGGGTGAGCACCGCGTCGAACCCGACGCGCTCGGCGACCCGTGCGACCTGAGCGAGGTAGTCGAGGTCGGGCTCGCGGCGCGAGACGGTGGGCCCCCAGCCCACGACGTCGCGGCTGTCGCCGGCGGTGGGCAGGAACCAGTGCAGGGAGAGCGGCATGGGATGCTCCAGAGTCGGGGTCGCAGAAATCCTAGTAGTCCAGTGGGGTTCATAGAAATATGCACGGACCTGGCGCTCTTGGGCCCGGGACCAAGGTCCCAAGGTTGTGCTTCCCGGCGCGGGATCCTATTGTCGACCTTTCCAGTCATAATTACGGTTTTCATATTCATGACCTCCACCTCCCCACTCCCCGACGCTCCGGCCCCCGCCGAGGACCGCGCGCCCCGGCGCCGTTCGAAGGGCCTGGAGATCACCGGCGGCGCCACCGACGGCAGCGGCCGGGCCCACCGCATCGGGCTCCGGGTGCTCTCGGTCCTGGCCTTCTTCGCCCTCTGGTGGGGACTGACGCGCGCCGGCGTGTGGGAGGAGCTCTTCATCCCCCGTCCCGGCGCCGTCTGGAACCGCTTCGTCCAGTCGCTGCAGACCGAGACGACCACCACCTCGGCCGGCTTCGTGATCGAGAAGCGGGGCCTGCGCGACTCCCTCCTGTGGGAGCACTGGTGGGCAACCGTGCAGCGGATCCTCTGGGGCCTGCTGTGGGCCGTCCTCGTCGGGGTCCCGCTCGGCCTGCTGCTGTCCACCGTCAACTGGTTCCGGGTCGTGTTCGAGCCGTGGATCGACTTTCTCCGCAGCCTCCCGCCCCTCGCCTACTTCAGCCTGCTCATCATCTGGTTCGGGATCGGCGACACCTCGAAGATCTGGCTGCTGTTCCTCGCCGGGGTGGCCCCCATCACGCTGTCGATCGTCTCGGGGGCCCGCAACATCCCCCGAGACCGGCTGCTCGCGGCGCAAGCCCTGGGCGCATCGAAGCGCCAGACGATCCGCTACCTCGTCCTGCCATCGGTCCTGCCGGACTTCTTCAACGGCTTTCGCCTCGCGGTCGGCTTCGCGTGGACGACCATCGTCGCCGCCGAGACCACCGCGGGCCTGCCGGGCCTCGGCGGCCTGGCCTGGTCGTCGAAGAAGACCGGGCAGTCCGACATCGTCATCCTCTGCATCGTCGTCATCGGCATCACCGCGGTGCTCTTCGACTACGGCATCAAGGCGCTCGAGCGCCGGCTGCTTCCGTGGCGAGGCCGCGGCTGAGCGCCCCTGTTCCCGGCCCGCACCTCGCGGCCGGTCCACCGACGCCACCTCGGCGTCTGCACCATCCCTGGGAGGGATACACCATGCACCACCACCATCGACTCCGACGACCCACGCTGGTCGCGGCCGTCCTCGCCGCTGCGATCTCCCTGGTGGCGGTCGGCTGCGGTTCCAGCGACAACGGCTCCTCGAAGGACGGCTCCGCCACGACCGCAGCCGACGGCTCCAGCGCCACAGGTGACGCCCCCGACAAGATCCGCATCGCCTACCAGAACATCCCCAACGGCGACCTGATCGTCAAGCAGCAGGAGCTGTTGGAGAAGGCCCTGCCCGACACCGAGATCGAGTGGCTGCTGTTCGACTCGGGCGGCGCGGTCAACGAGGCCATCGTCGCCGGGGACATCGACCTCGGCCTGGCCGGCTCGAGCCCCGTCTCCCGTGGCATCTCGAACGGCATCGACTACCGCGTCGTGTGGATCCACGACGTCATCGGCGACGCCGAGGCGCTCGTCGTCAACGACGACATCGCCGGCATCGAAGACCTCGAGGGCAAGACCATCGCCACGCCGTTCGCGTCGACCGCTCACTTCAGCCTGCTCGCGGCGCTGAACAACGCGGGGGTGGACCCGTCCAAGGTGAACATCATCGACTCCGAGCCCGACGAGATCTACGCGGCGTGGACCCAGGGCGACATCGACGGCACGTACGTGTGGAACCCCAACCTGGCCAAGATCATCGACGATGGCGGCAAGGTCCTGATCACCTCCGCCGACCTCGCCGAGGAGGGCCAGACCACCTACGACCTCGGGGTCGCCTCCAACGCCTTCGCCGAGAAGTACCCCGAGGCCCTCAACGCCTGGGCCAAGGCCCAGGACCAGGCCGTCTCCCTGATCGAAGAGGACCCCGAGTCCGCCGCGGAGATCATCTCCGCCGTGCTCGAGATCACTCCCGAGGAGGCCGCCTCCCAGATCGGTGACCTGATCTTCGTGCGGGCCGCCGACCAGGCCGGACCGGACTACCTCGGTGGCCTGCTGGCCGAGAACCTCTTCGCCGCCGCCCAGTTCAACCTGGAGCAGGGTGAGATCGAGAAGGTCCTCGACGAAGCCGCCTACCAGGACGCGGTCGACGCCGCGCCCGCCGAGTCGGTCGGAGGCTGAACGTGTCCGTCGCAGGGTCACCCGGGCCCGCCCGGGTGACCCTGTCTCGGGTGGCGCACGAGTTCGCGTCGGGCCGCGGGCCCGTGCGCGCCCTGGATCTGGTCGACACCACGATCGAGGCCGGGGAGTTCGTGACGCTCGCCGGCCCTTCGGGGTGCGGCAAGACCACCCTCCTGCAGATCCTGGCCGGCTTCATCGCCCCCTCGGAGGGGACCGTCGAGGTCGGCGGCCACGCCGTCTCCGGCCCCGACCCCGAGCGCGGCGTCGTGTTCCAGCAGGCCACCCTGTTCCCCTGGCTCAGCGTGCGCAGCAACGTGGAGTTCGGCCCGAAGATGGCCGGCGCCCCCAAGGCCGAGCGCCGGGCGACCGCCGACCGCCTCCTCGACCTCGTCGGGCTGAGCGAGTTCGGCGACCACCACACCTACGAGCTGTCGGGCGGCATGCAGCAGCGGGCCCAGATCGCCCGCGTGCTCGCGACCGACCCGGCGCTGCTGCTCATGGACGAGCCCTTCGGCGCACTCGACGCGCTCACCCGGCTGCGCCTTCAAGACGAGCTGCGGCGGCTGTGGCTCGAGACCGGCAAGACCGTGCTGTTCATCACCCACAGCGTCGACGAGGCCGCCTTCCTCGGTTCCCGGGTGCTCGTGATGAGCCCGCGTCCCGGGCGCATCGTGCTCGATGAGGCAGCTCCCTACGGCCGCACCGCCGAGCTCCCCGACAACCCCCGCAGCACCCCCGACTTCATCACGTTCCGTGACCGCGTCTCCGACGCGATCCACGCCTCCACCTGACCCGGGATCGGGCCCGGCCACCGGCCTGAGCGGGATCTTGTGACGGCTGACCGTTGTGATCTCGGACCGTTCCGAGTAGAAACCCGACCATTCCCATCGTGAATAGAGAGTTCTCCGTCATGCACCGCCTCCGCACCTCCCGCCCCGCCCTCGCGCTGACGCTTGTGGGCACGCTCGCCCTCGGCCTGCTCAGCGCCTGCAGCAGCTCCGACGCCTCGACCCGGGCCAGCACCGATGCGGGCAAGGCGACGACCACCACGGCGGCCCAGGTGACGGTCCCCGAGACCGTTCCCGAGGGCACCACCCTCAAGCTCGGTGACCAGCTCAACTACCTCGAGACCGTGCTCAAGGTGTCGGGGCAGGATCAGGACCTCCCCTACAAGGTCGAGTACGCCTCGTTCGTCGGCGGACCCCCGATGCTCCAGGCCTTCCAGGGCGGCTCCGTCGACGCCGGCTTCGTCGCCAGCACCCCGCTGATCTTCGCCCAGGCCGCCGGCCAGGACATCGCCGCCGTCGCCGGGTGGGCGCCCGAGCGGGGCCTCGGCGGACTGCTGAGCGCCGACGGCTCCATCGAGGAGTGGAAGGACCTGAAGGGCAAGCGCATCGCCTACCAGCGAGGCACCTCTGCGGAGGCCGCCATCCTCGGCGGGCTCGACGAAGCCGGCCTGACCCTCGATGACATCACCACCGTCGACGTCCCGATCACCCAGATCAACGCCACGCTCGCCGGCGGATCGGCCGATGCCGGCCTCTCGACCGAACCGCTGATCAGCCTCTACCTGGCCGAGCACCCCAACGCGACCTTGGCCATCGACGCCAAGAACATCACCGACCGGGCCTCGTTCCTCATCGCCTCGAAGAAGACGCTCGAAGACGACGGCAAGACCGCGGCCCTGGCCGACTACGCCACCCGCCTCGTCAAGGCCTTCGCCTACCTCGGCGAGCACCAGGGCGATCTCGCAGAAGCCGTGTTCGTGAAGCAGTACGGCCTCACCCCGGAACGGGCGAACGAGCTGGTGGAGAGCGGCAACGGCACCACCAGCTTCCTCACGCTGCCCGGCGACATCCTCGGGCCCCAGCAGAAGGTCGCCGATCTGTTCACCGCGGCCGGTCAGATCCCCGACGAGATCGACGTGGCCCCGCAGTTCGACGGCCGCTTCAACGACCTGATCGCGGAGGCCCAGGGATCGTGACCGACACCTTGGAGACCGCACCCACCCACCGGCTCGCCCAGGCACCGGCCGGCGCGCCCGATGCCACACCCCGGGCCCCGGTCGAGGCGACCGCCTCGGGAACCGACGTGATCGACCTGCCCACCGGGCTCAGCGACGAGGTCGTCCAGAAGCGCTGGGGCATCCCCCTCGGCGTCGAGCGCCTCCTGGGCGTCGTGGTGGTCCTCGGGGGCTGGGCCCTCGCCACCAACCTCGGCTGGATCAGCACCAACACGCTGCCCAAGCCGGCCACGGTGTTCACCGTCGCCATCGACCTCTGGCAGGACGGCACCTTGCCCAGCGCCCTGTGGGCGTCGGTCCAGCGGGTGGCCTGGGGCTTGGCGGTCGGCGTACCGATCGGCACGGTCCTCGCCCTCGTCGTCGGCCTGTCACGGCTCGGCGACGACCTGATCGACACCAACATCTCGGCGTTCCGGTTCGTGCCGATCATCGCCCTCCAGCCGCTCCTCGTGGTGTGGCTCGGCGTGGGCGAGACGGTGAAGATCACCATGATCGTCTTGGGCGTGGCCTTCCCGATCTACATCAACACCACGACCGCCATCAAGAGCCTCAACCCCGGCTACCGGGAGCTCGCCGATGTGGTCGGGCTGTCGAAGCGCCAACTCGTCCGCAAGGTGGTGCTGCCCGGAGCCCTGCCCGGGTTCCTCGTCGGCCTCCGCATGTCGGTGGCCGTCGCGTGGCTGCTGCTCGTGTTCGCCGAGACGATCAACGCCAGCAGCGGCCTGGGCAAGGTGATGTCCGACGCCTCCCTGTTCGGCCACACCGACGTGCTCATCTTGGGCCTGTTCCTCTACGCCACCCTCGGCCTGCTCACCGACAGCGGCGTGCGGCTGCTCGAGCGCCGCCTCCTCGACTGGCAGCCGGGCCGATGACCGCCGTGCGCTCCCCCAGCCCCGCGGCACCCGGCACCGCGATCGTCCGCACCCGCGACGTGCGCCGCTCGTTCGGTGACCGAGCGGTGCTCCAGGGCCTCGACCTCGAGCTCCAGCCGGGAGAGTTCGTGGCCCTGCTCGGCCGCAGCGGGTCCGGCAAGAGCACGCTCCTGCGGGCGCTCGCCGGCCTGGACCGCGCCGTCACCGGTGACATCACCGTCCCGGCCGCCCGCTCCGTCGTGTTCCAAGATCCCCGGCTGCTGCCGTGGGCCAAGGTGCTCGCCAACGTCACCCTCGGGCTCGACGACGCCAGCATCGACGCGGCCACAGCCGGCCGCGCGGCGTTGGAGGAGGTCGGACTCGCCGGCCACGAGGACGACTGGCCCAAGACGCTGTCGGGCGGCGAGGCGCAGCGGGCCTCGCTGGCTCGGGCGCTGGTGCGCTCCCCCAAGCTGCTGCTGCTCGACGAGCCGTTCGGCGCGCTCGATGCGCTCACCCGCATCCGCATGCACGCCCTGGTCCAGCAGCTCCACGCCCGCCACCAGCCCGCCGTGCTCCTGGTCACCCACGACGTCGACGAGGCCGTGCTGCTGGCCGACCGGGTGATCGTGCTGACCGACGGCCGGTTCTCGCTCGACGTCCCCGTCGACGCACCCAGCCCCCGCCTGCGCAGCCACCCGGAGGTCATCGCCCTCCGCTCCCGGCTGCTGGCCGAGCTCGGCGTCGACGAGGCCGCCGAGGGAGCCCACCAGTCCGTCCCCGCCGCCACCACCACCCACCAGGAGCCCCCGCCATGACCATCACCTCCGAGCCCACCACCCGCACGGGTCTGGACGTCACGTACCTCTCAGCCACCATCGGCGCCGTGATCAACGGCATCGATGTGCGCCACCTCGACGACGAGACCGTCGCCGCCATCCGCCGGGTCTGGGTGGAGCGCCGCGTGGTGTTCTTCCCCGGCCAGCACCTCACCCCCGCCGAGCACCTCGCGTTCGCCCGGCGCTTCGGCGAGCCCACCGAGGGCCACCCGGTCATCCCCGGCATCGCCGACAACCCCGAGGTGTTCGAGATCGACTACACGAAGGCTGGCGAGCTCTACGCCACCTACGGCGACATCGCCTCGTACGAGCGCGGCGTGGCGTGGCACACCGACGTGACGTTCGTGAAGCGGCCGCCGCTCGGCTCCATCCTCCGGGCGGTCGTGGTGCCGGA
>CAZCVS010000164.1:0-7136 GCA_964501845.1 uncultured Iamiaceae bacterium | reverse complement strand
GAGGGCGACGGCTCGTTCGCCCACTTCCAGCTCGACGGCCAGCTCGCCGTCGTCGACGACTACCTGGAGATCCGTCCCGACCAGGGCGAGCGCATCACCGCGCTGAACGAGTCTGGCCGGCTCTCGTTCGGGCCCTGGTACACGCTGCCCGACGAGTTCCTCGTGTCCGGGGAGACCCACGTGCGCAACCTCCGGCTCGGGCTGGCCACCGCCACCCGCTTCGGCGGCTCGATGGAGGTCGGGTACCTGCCCGACATGTTCGGCCACGTGGCCCAGATGCCGCAGATCCTCGCTGGGTTCGGGCTGGCCGACGCCGTCGTGTGGCGCGGGGTCCCGGCGGCCATCGACGCCCCGGGGTTCTGGTGGGAGGCGCCCGACGGTACCCAGGTCCGGGCCGAGTACCTGACCGACGGGTACGGCAACGGCGCCCGCATGCCCACCCACGGCAAAGAGCTGCTGGAGAAGATCGACTCCTTCCGAGAGGCGCAGGGCAACAAGGTCGGCGATTCGATCCTCTGGATGAACGGCACCGACCACCTCCTCCCCCAGGCCCACCTGGGCCAGGTGGTGGCCGAGGCCAACGAGGCGTCCGACGACTACCGCATCGTGGTCACTTCGCTCACCGCCCACATCGCGGATGCGCCCCGCGAGGGCCTGCCCACGTGGAAAGGCGAGCTGCGCTCGGGCGCCCGGTCCAACTTGTTGATGGGGGTGGCCTCGTGCCGCGTCGACGTGAAGCAGGCCGCCGCTCGCGCCGAGCGCTGGCTCGAGCGGGTGGCCGAGCCGCTCGCCACCTGCTGGCAGCCGGCCGAGGCCTACCCCGCCGCGTTCTTGGCCTACGCCTGGCGCGACGTCATCCGCAACGCCGCCCACGACTCCATCTGCGGCTGCTCCGCGGACGAGGTCAACGACGCCGTCCTGCACCGCTACGCCGAGTCCACCCGCGTGGCCGAGGCCATCGCGGAACGGGCCCTCATCCGGGTCCTCGCCGAATCCCAGCAGGACGCGGTCGTCGTCAACCCGACCGCTCGGGCCCGCGCCGGCACGGTCGCCGCGGTCATCTCGGGCGACGTCGCGCCGGCGCACACCCAGCAACTGTCGGTGCGCGACGCTGTCGACCGCACGCACACCATCAACCGCACCACGGCGATCCCGGTCGTCCAGCGTCTGATCGTCGACGATCCGAAGATCAGCGGCGTCGAGGTGGTCGAGCACGACGACGGCACCGTCGTGACCACGTTCCAGGCCGACAGCGGCCCGAAGCTCCAGGACATGACCGCCCTGCGCCTCCAGCTCGAAGCCCTCGCCGAGGCCGACCCCGAGGGCGTCGTGCACCTCGACATCGCCCGGTCTCGTGCCACCCAGGAGGTCCTCCTGCGGACCGAGCCCGTGCCCGGCTTCGGCTGGAGGGGCCTCGCTCCCGCCGACCTGGGCGATCACGCCGTGCGCAGCAGCGGCCAGGGCCTCACCAACGGCCTGGTGACGGTCATCCCCGACCAGAGCGACGGCACGTTCAGCCTCAACGGCGTGGCCGGCATGGGCAAGATCGTCGACGACGGCGACGAGGGCGACACCTACAACTGGTCGCCCCCGGCGTTCGACGGCGCCATCGAGCGCCCCCAGGACGTCGACGTGCTCGTCACCGAGGCCGGGCCCGTGCGCGGCCGGATGGAGATCACCCGCCGCTACCGCTGGCCCACCCGCATCGACGGTGGCCGCCGCGTCGGCCCCATCGACGTGTTCGTGTACACGACCGTCGAGCTGCGAGCCGGCGAGGACCTGGTCCGCGTGACCGTCCGCTTCGACAACCCGTCTACCGACCACCGGGTCCGGGCCTGGTTCCCGCTTCCCGAGGCGGCGTCCGAGTCCGTCGCCGAGTGCGCCTTCGCCACCGTCACCCGCGGCCTCACCGCCGAGGGCGGCCCCAACGAGGTCGGTCTCCCCACCTACCCGTCACGCCGGTTCGTGTCCGCCGGCGGCCTCACGGTCGCCCACGACGGCCTCTGCGAGTACGAGCTCGTCGACATCGAGGGCGAGGCCGATGACGCCCACGCCTCCTCCATCGCGGTCACGCTGCTGCGCTGCGTCGGGCTGATCTCCGCCGGCCCGATGGCCATGCGGGCCCTCCCCGCCGGGCCGCCCACCCCGACCCCCGGCGCCCAGATGATCGGCCCCCACCAGGCCGACCTCGTGCTCCACGTCGGCGGCCGCGACCCCTACGCCGTGGCCGACGAGGCCTTCACCCCCCTGCTCACCGCCCGCTTCCCCGGCCGGGACGGCCAGGGCGACCCGAGCGCCTCCGGGTCGCCGCTCCAGGTCGACGGCGCCGAGGTCAGCGCCCTCACCCGCCGCGACGACGGCCGCATCGAGCTCCGCGTCGTCAACACCACCGACCACCCCACCACCGTCACCGTGGCCGGTCGCACCGGCCAGCTCACCAACCTCAACGGCGAAGAACTGGGCGAGCCGTTCAGCGGCTCCCTGGAACTGGGCCCCCACAAGATCGCCACCATCGCCCTCGACTGAGGGGCCGCGCTAGGCGACGATGGTGACGGGGGTGCCGAGGGGGGCGAGCTCGACCATCTTGGTGATGTGGTCGTTGGTCATGCGGATGCAGCCGTTGCTGACGGGTTGACCGAGGAGCTCGGGCCGGTTGGTGCCGTGCATGGCGATCTGGCCGACGCCGCCGCCGAAGCTCTGGAGCACGTCGGAGAACCCGCTCACGCTCACCTGGTAGGCGCCGTAGGGACCGGTGTCGTAGGGAACCTTCACGACACCGTCGACGAAGAAGTCCCCGAGCGGCGTCGGGGTGCGGTCGGTGCCCACGGCCACGGTCTCCTGCATCAGGACCTCATCGCCATGCAAAACCGTGACCCGCCGAGCCCCGACCTCGATCAGCACCCGGTTCGGGACCGTGCGCGTGCGAACCTCAGCGCGCGACACCCAGGCGGTCATGTTGTTGGGCCGAGACGACACCCGCACGTGGAGCCACTCGCCCTTCTCCTCGAGCACGAGGAACACGACCGGCAGCCCCTCCCAGGTGGGGTTGTCCATGCTGGGCTTCGAGGCCAGCGGCACACCTGGGCTCTCGTACAGCGCGACCGTGGGGCCGGCCGCGTCGGCGACGAGGTAGGAGGTGGGCGTCGGAGGCTTGGCGGGCTTCCACGTGCCCGAGATCGATGGAGACTCGGGTGCTGCGGCCGACAGTGTGACCGTGTCCGGCACGACCGGGGGCTCGACTCGCCCGAACCCGAGCGCGGCGCCGGCTGCAACGACCGCCACGGCCGCCACGACCGGTGTGGCCTTGAGCCAGCTCGTGCCCATGGCTCAAAGGCTAGGGGCGTCTCCGTCCGATGTCTCCCCCGTGTTCGAAACGGGGCCGGCCCGCTTGGCCCGACGCTCGGAACGGCGCTCCTCCATCTCGGCCACCCGCGCCTCGCGGCGCTCCGCCCGGCGACGCTCGGCTTCTTGGCGCGACGAGCGCGGCTGCTCCTCCGACGACTCCCGCCGCACGAGGAACAAGGGCACCTTGCCGATGTCCTTGAGGTTGCGGGACCCGATCGACTTCGACGTGATGCCCTCGGCTCCGGCCAGCGACTCGACGATCTCTCCCGACACGACCACCGAGCCGGGGAAGGCGATGTTCACGATGCGGCTCGCCCGGTTCACCACCGGTCCGTACAGGTCGGCCTCGCGCTGGAGCACCGGTCCCGCGGCCAGGCCGACGCGGACATCGGACAGCTCGTCGTCGTCGCGGTACGTCTCCGACAGCGACAGCGCGATCTCCACCGCGGACGCCTCGTCGGGCACCGAGAACATCACCTCGTCACCGATCATCTTCACGACGCGACCCCCGAGGCGGTTGACGGTGTCGTAGGCGATGGTCTCGAAGCGGTCGACGACGCCGGCCAGCTCGTGGGCATCGACCTGCTGGCTGAGGGCGGTGAAGCCGACGAGGTCGGCAAACCCGACGACGCGGTGGTCCGGGTCGCCCTCCGCGTGCTCGCGGGCCATGCGGGCGCGGGCCTCGGCCTGCACGTGGCGCCGCCACACGTAGTCCATGACCTGCAGGAGCATGGGCAACAGGAGCGGGGCGATGGCCGCGAAGCCGTCGTCGGTCTGCGGCCGGCCGGCGGGTCGGCGGGGCTCCTCCGGGTCGATGCTGTCGATGAGCGCGCTGGCCACGCGCGACAGCGACGAGCCGATGACCCGCGCCATCTGGATGGTCAGCTCGTCGTCGATCCAGCCCATCGCCAGCAGCTGGCCGATGGTCCGCAACATGTCGACGTCGACGTCGGTGAACAGACGGTCGCCGGGCTGGGGCTCGACGAAGCCCAGCGAGCGCCACAGACGGGTGATCTGGTCTGGCGTGAGCCCGCTGACCTCGGCGATGCCCGCGAGGTCGTACTCGGCCGGCTCGGGGATCACGAGGTGCTCGATGGCGAGGAGCTCGAGGTGGTGGTGGTCGCGCGCCTCGGCGATCTGCTCATCGCTCATGCCGGCGGCGCGCAGCAGCTCGCTCATGTCCCCGGCGTCGAGGGCCGGGCCCAGGTCGCCAGGCTCGGGCGGATCGAGCCGGGGCCCGTCTGGGTCGGAGGGTGCGTCGCCGATCATGAGAACATCCCGCCCTCGGGCAGGCTCGGCGGCGCCACATCGGGACCGTCGGCCTCGGGGCGCATGTGCTCTTGGAGACCCGGGTGCTCAGCCACCTCACGGACCAGGTCGATCCCTTCGGGTGGGGCGACCTCGGCGAGCAGGGCGTCGCCCCGCAGCTCGGTGGTGGACCAGGTGGGGTCGAGACCCGGGATGGACAGGGGGACCGGGTCGAGGTCGGGGTGTGGGTCGAGCTCCCACAGCAGCGCCGGGCGGGTGCCGTGCCAGCGGATCGCGAACGACAGGCGGCCGCACGCCGTGGGCGCATCGTGCAGCTCGACACCGGCGCCGTACCAGGTCGGCGGGTAGACGGGGAGCAGGGCCAGGCCGTCGCCGCGCTCGCTGACGAGGATCGCCCGCGCGGCCGTGATCACCGCGGCCGAAGCCGCCAGGTCATGACCGATCCCGCGGCCGCCGCGCCCCGGTCCGGACCAGGCGCCGGTGGCGCTGGCCTCGGCGAGCAGCCGGGCGAGGTCGTCGAGTGCACCCGCGTCGCCCCGCGCGATCGTGCTCGCGGCTGCGGCGAGGAGGGCGGCCGGGTCTGACGGAACCGGAGCCGGCCCGCCGCCGATGCGAGCGCCCAACCGGGTGACCTGCTCGGCCGCCGCGGGCTGGTCGCGCCGGGCGAGGATCTGTGCCGCCGCGCCGAGGGCGGTGGCCGCCCGCTGCCGATCGGCCGGGTCGGTGAGCTGGCCCTTGCGGTCGGCCCGGCCGATGCGCTCCACGGCCGCCGCCACCTCGGGGAGCATCCAGTCGAGCAGGGCGTCGTCGCGGTGCAGCTGCCAGTGGGAGGCGATCAGCGACAGCGCGATGGCATCGAACTGCGGCGACGGATCCGCCAGCCGCTCCTGCCAGCGGGCGACCACGGCCACCACGTCGGACGGCTTGTCCAGCAGGTCGAAGGCGTGGAGGATCGCCTCGGTGGCCCCCGGGTCGACGTCGGGCTCGTCCGCCCCGTCGCGCCGGACGGTCTCGCCGTCGTGGGCCAGCAGCACCTGGGTGCGGGCCCGCTCGACAGCAACCTGGAGGCGCTGCTCGGGCAGCTCGAAGCGCGGGCCGCGCCGGTGGATCTCCCACCCGGCGGCCACCGTCTCGGCGTCGGGGACGACCGCGGGGTAGCGCACGGCCTCGGACGGGTCGAGGTCGCCGACCGGCAGGAGCGCTCGCAGCACCGCGGTGTGGGGCACGGGGAACAGGAAGGCCAGCGTCGCCATGGCGTCGGGGCACCGAGCCGCGACCAGGTCCTTGCCGGCCTCGTTGGTGGTGACGATGTCGACCACGTCGCCGTCGGCCAGGCTGCCGGCCTGCACCCGGGCAGGACGCCGGGGCAGCACGACCGCCGGGGCACCGTCGACCCGGACGAGGTGGGCCTCGTCGCGCCCGGTCCCGCCCTCGACGGGCTCGATGGTGATCTCGCCGATCGAGCCGATGGAGTCGGCCATCAGCGGTCGGATGACGAACGCCACAGCCAACGGGACCGGCGTCTGGTTCTCGACCTCGGCCACCACCCACTCGTCGCCGACCGTCCGCGGCGAGCGGATGCCGTAGGCGCGGTGCACGGCGTCGCCGCCGGGGATGCGGGCCCGGGTCTCCACCATGGGTGCATCGGCCAGGAGGTCCTGGCGGACGGCGGCCTCGCGAGCCGGGACGTACCAGCGGTCGTCGCCGCCGATCCACCAGTCGAGGCTCCAGCCCTCGCCGACCACCAGGCCGTCGGCGTCGACTGGCACCGCCGTGGGCGAGCCGACCGTCCCGACCAGCGTCCACGACGGTGGCCGGCCCTGCTGAGCTGCGGCGATGCCCCGAGGGAGCACCCACCCGGCCTCGTGGAGCTGGTCAACGGTGACGGCGACGTGCGGCACCCTGGCGGTGGCGCCGGTCACAGAAGCGGCGGAGCGGCGGCGGAACATGACCCCCGGGGTCTATCCGGCCGGGCTGATCCCGTCCATCTCACGGCCGGTGCCCCGCCGCAGCAGCCCGCTGTAGGCCTCGGCCGCGGTCCGCCCCTGGTGGCAGCACGCGTACACCTCGGACCCGATCGGCATGTCGATGCCCAGCTCCTCGGACAGCTCCATCACCACCTTCGACGTCTTGACGCCCTCGGCCACCATGTTCATCGACTCGATGATCTCGTCGATGGTCTGGCCCCGCCCGAGCTGTTCGCCGACGTGGCGGTTGCGGCTCTGGGTGGAGATGCACGTGGCCACCAGATCGCCCATGCCGGCGAGGCCCGAGAACGTGAGCGGCTCGCCGCCGAGCGCGACTCCCATGCGGGTCACCTCCGACAGCCCGCGGGTGATGACCGCGGAGCGGGTGTTGTCGCCCGCACCGAGGCCGTCGGCCATCCCCGACGCGATGGCGATCACGTTCTTGAGCACCCCGCCCATCTCGCAACCGATGATGTCCTCGTTCGTGTACACCCGGAACAGCTCGGCCTGGAAGATGTCCTGCACCGCCCGGGCGATGTTGTGGTCGTCCATGGC